>JBIHZO010000299.1:0-4698 GCA_044231405.1 Cypionkella sp.
GATGATGGGCATTGGCGGTGGCACCTTCGGAGTGCCGTTGATGAGCCTTTACAACGTGCCGATCCACCGCGCCGTGGCCACGGCGGCAGGGTTTGGGGTCTTGATCGCGGTGCCTTCGGTGCTGGCCTTTCTGTTTGTGTCGGTGCCGGATGCGCCGCCCTACACCGTTGGTGCGGTCAATCTGCCTGCGTTTTTGCTGGTGATTGTCACCACGATGATCACCACGCCCTGGGGGGTGAAGCTGGCCCATGCCATGAACCCAAAGCCGCTGAAGCGGGCCTTTGCGGTCTTCATCACCCTTGTGGCCCTGAACATGCTGCGCAAGGTGGTGGGGTGGTAGCCAGGGGTTGGCAACGCGTCGGGCCAGACCCCTTGATTGCCGCTTGGGCAGCGGCGGCTTTGCCCTTGGCCACAAGGGTCTTGGCGGCGAGCGCCGAACCGTTGCGCTGTGGCGGCACTTGGGCGGTGGGGCTGGATCTGCTGGACAATGATCCATCGGGCGCGGTGGCGGGCTGTGCCTTTCCATGGGCCGCCTTGCCGTTGGTCCCGCAATCCCTGCACCGGGGGCAGGTTTCGGCGGTCTATCCGGGCTATCCGCAGCCTTCGCCGCAGGAAAGCGACGCGGCCCATCGGTTTCGTCTGCGCCGGGACGCCGCCCATCTGGACGGGTTGCTGGCGACGGGCGAGGCCAAGCGGCGGATGTTGGCCGAACCCCATGCCTGGATTTTGGGGCTGCCGTTGACGGATTGCGATGCCGGGGCCTCGCCCTTGGTGGTGTGGGAGGGCAGCCACGAGCTTATGCGGGCGTCGCTGGGCGCGGGGTTAACGGCGCACACCGATGTGACCGAAACCTACACCGCCGCCCGCGCGCGGGTGTTTGACAGCTGCAAACGGGTGGAAGTCGCGGCGCGGCCCGGTGAAGCGATCTTGCTGCACCGCATGACCATCCACGGCGTCGCCCCGTGGCGCGCGGATGCTGCGGCCCCGCCGGAAGGGCGCTTGATCGCCTATTTCCGGCCGATGATGGGGTCAGTGGCGGAGTGGATCAGCTTGCCGTAGCGGGCAGAGTGCAAGTCTGATGCGCGGTGCTTGGCGCCAAGGGTGCTTGGATGTTTAAGCCAAGATGAACCCAAATCTTGATCATATTGTTCGGCTAGGGGTCCAACCGCGCCATGCGGCCGCCACGGCGCTTTTGCAGGCGGGGCGCGCGCGCGGGCAGGTCGGCCATGATATCGGCGCGGGCCTCGTTGGAGAGGCGCGACCAGATCGAGATTTCATCGATGCTGCGCAAGCAGCCGACGCAAAGCCGTTCTTCAGCGTGAATGACGCACAGCTTGACGCAAGGCGACTGGATTTCGTCCCGCTTCCAGATTTCGTCTTGCACCTTAGCCCCCATCCTTGGCGTCAAAGCCACCCATATGCGCCATACGATCCAACGCTCCTTGCAAGATATAGCCCGCTGCCACCTGATCAATGACCTGCGCGCGACGTTTTCGAGACGTATCCGCCTCGATCAACGCTCGGGTCGCAGCGACGGTGGACAGGCGTTCGTCCCAGAAGGTGATCGGCAGATCGGTCAGACGCGACAGATTGCGGGCAAAGGCGCGGGTGGATTGCACGCGCGGGCCCTCGGATCCGTCCATGTTCAGGGGCAGGCCAAGGATAATTCCGGCGATGTTGCGCGCGGTCAGAATGGCCAGCAGTTTGGCGGCGTCTTCGGTGAACTTGGTGCGGCGGATGACTTCGGTCGGCGTGGCGATGCCCCGGCGCAGGTCGGACACCGCGACCCCGATGGTCTTGTCGCCAAGGTCCAGCCCGCAAATGGCGCGAAACGGCGGCAAGATGGCGTGAAAGGCCACCACATCGTCGCAGATCATGGGGTGATGCCCGCGGCGGCGGCGGCATCGGCAATCGCGGTCAGGGCGGCGGCGTCGCCTGCAAAGGCCGCGTTTGCCCCGGCGACGGCGGCCTGTGCACGATCTGGTTCACCCAAAACCGACACCGCATTGATCAGCTTCAGCCATTCCTCCAGCGGCCCACCCTCGTCTGTCAGGCGGGTTTCCAACTGGGCGACCATGCCCTTGATCATCTCTTGCCGCTCTTGTGGCGTCATTTCACCCGCTGCGGCCATGTCGGCGGCGTTGGGGCCTTTGGCGTCAACGGGGCGGTACTTGATGCCCGCGCGCTCGGCCACATCCGGCAGGGCGGTCTGCACCGGTTCAAACCACGGCGCATCGGGCGGGCCTTCGGCCAACAGCGGCTCCCACAGACCAAAGGTGCGGTCCGGGCGGCCATTCTGCGCAAACATCAGGCCCGAGAAATAGCGGGCCAACTGGTTCGACGGGTCAAGCTCCAACGTGCGGATCAGATGCGCCTCGGCCTGCGGCGACACATACCCCCCGGCAGAGGCGATCATCGCCTGCGCCAATGTCAGATGGTCGGCGGCGGTGGCCTTGTCGCCCAGCACGGCAACAAGGCTTTCCTGCGCCACACGGGCCGCCTTGAAATTGCCCATCAAGGTCTCGTTGCGCGACAGCAACATCAGGCCCTGCACATCGTCGGGGCGTTGGGCCACAGCCTCGCGCAGGGCGGTCATCAGGTCTTTGTATTCGGGATCGAAATCGGCCTCGGTTTCGGGCGGGGCGGCAGCTTCGGCGTCGGCCTGATCGGGCCGGGTTTGATAGGTCTGCTCGGCCACAGCCAGCCGTTTGGCCAAAGGCAGGTCAGGATAGCCCGGCGCACCCAGCCAGAAATAGCCGCCCATCGCAGCCATCAACAGCACACCGATCAGCGCCACCACCGGGCCATAGGTTTGCGCCGTCTGGCCTGCGGGGGCCGATTGTTGGGCTCGGTCGGCATCCAGCAAACGGCGCGACACTTCGGTGCGGACGCGATCAGCCTCTGGCGCAGAGATCAGGCCGCGCGCCAGATCGCGATCCACTTCGGTCAACTGGTCGCGGTAGACCTTCAGGCTGGCGCCGTCGTCGGTCACCTGCGTGGCACGCCGCAAGGCTTGCACCAGCAGCGCGAATGCGGCCAAAGTGATGCCGCCCACCGCCGCCCAAAAGCCCCATTCCGCCATGTTCCGCCCCTGTCAAGTTCCGCTGTGATGTAAGCGCTTTGGCGTCGCGGCAAAAGAGGCTAATCCGCCCAGAGGCCCAAACGTGCCACTTTGGCGCGGGGATGTCGCAATTTTCCCGATTGTGCCGCTGGTGGCGGCGGCTAAACCTGCGCATCAGATCAGAACCAAGGCTGATGCAGGGGGGATTCCCATGAAACGTTACTCGGTCTTTGCCATCGCCAAACAGGCGATCAACCATCACATGGGCTGGGAGAAGGCCTGGGCCTCACCCGCGCCGAAAAAGGCCTATGATGTGATCATCGTGGGGGCAGGTGGCCACGGCTTGGCCACGGCCTATTATCTGGGCAAGAACTTCGGGATCACCAATGTGGCGATCATCGAAAAGGGCTGGCTGGGCGGCGGCAACACCGGGCGCAACACGACGATCATCCGCTCGAACTACCTGCAAGACCCGTCTGCCGCGATCTATGAAAAGGCGCGCTCGCTCTACGAGACGATGTCGCAGGACCTGAACTACAATGTCATGTTTTCGCCGCGCGGGCTGCTGATGCTGGCGCAGACGCATCACGAAATTCGCGGCTATCAGCGCACCGCCCATGCCAACGCCTTGCAAGGGGTGGCGACCGAATGGATTGGCCCTGCGCGCGTCAAGGAGTTGGTGCCGATCATCAACATCGACGGCCCGCGCTATCCGGTTCTGGGGGCGCTTTATCAGGCGCGCGGCGGCACCGCCCGGCACGATGCCGTGGCTTGGGGCTATGCGCGCGCCTGTTCCGATATGGGCATGGACATCATCCAGCAGTGCGAGGTCAAGGGCGTCACATCCGAGGCGGGGCAGGTCACGGGCGTTGAAACCAACAAGGGCTACATCGGCTGCAAAAAGCTGGGTGTGGTTGTGGCGGGCCATTCGGGGCAAGTTGCTGATATGGCGGGGTTCAGGCTTCCGGTGGAAGCGGTGGCTTTGCAGGCGCTGGTGTCCGAACCGATCAAGCCTTGCATGGATGTGGTGGTGATGGCCAACACGGTGCATGGCTATATGAGTCAGTCTGACAAGGGCGAAATGGTGATCGGTGGCGGCACCGACGGCTTTAACAATTTCACCCAGCGCGGGTCTTTCCACCACATCGAGGAAACCCTGCGCGCTTTGATCGAGACGTTCCCGATGATCTCGCGGCTGAAAATGCTGCGGCAATGGGGCGGGATCGTCGATATGACCGGGGATCGGTCGCCGATCATTTCGAAAACGCCGTTGGGCGGGTGCTTTATCAACTGCGGCTGGGGCACCGGGGGGTTCAAGGCCATTCCGGGGTCGGGCTGGGCCATGGCCGAACTGGTGGCCAAGGGCGAGCCGGGGCCGCTGGCCGAGGCGTTCAACATGTGGCGCTTCAAGGAAGGCCAGTTCATTGACGAGTCAGTGGCGGCTGGGGTGGCCCATTGATGAGCAATCTCCAACGCCTTGGGAACCCAACCGCTCCCGCCCGCGTTCTCTTGCTGAATGACACCAGCAAAGTGAGCGTATCATGGCAGACGAATACCGGGTTATCGAAGAACGCAACACCACCAAAACCGGCAGCGGCGGCATCGTCTTCATCGTCGGGGGTCTTGTCGTGGCGGTT
>JBIHZO010000300.1:0-4685 GCA_044231405.1 Cypionkella sp.
TGACCAATTGTCCGCAGCGGGATGGCCCTGTCAACAGGCAGGACGCTGGCCTACTGGAAGACACCGATCTGCCAAGGCATCCGGGTGATCCTTTTTGCGTTTGCAGGACGTGCCTGCACCTTTGGCAACCTGTCCACAGCCACCCGCAGTGGTTTTTGCATCTTTGCGCAGGCAGCGCTGAAAGCAAGGTCCTGTGCGCCCGCCGTTTGGCAACGGGCCGCCGTCGCGTCCGCCGCGGGTTGCTGGGTATTTTCATCTGGCCCTGCGGCGAAGGCTGAACTGGCGATCACCGCCAAAACGGGCGCAAGTGCAAGAAATTTGTACTGCATCGTTCTATCCTGATTCCATCCGCAACTGCGGCGTCAAACCCGACCCAATGTAACACTATCATAAAAATCGGCGCAGCTCTGCGGCGTCAGTACGGGTTGATGCGCAGAGCCCTTCCTCCGTGGCTTTCACATCACTATACTGGAAAAATGACATGTTCTCGACTCTTTTCTCCCGGCCTTTGTGTCCGCACAGTTGCGGTCCTGTGGCTTTTGTTGGGCGCGGCCAGTCCCGCGCGGGCTGAGTTCGCGGTTTGCAACCAATCCTTCGATGTCATCAACGTCGCTATTGGTCAGGACGTGCAGGATGATTTCCAGACCGAGGGCTGGTGGACCATCGGCCCCAATCAATGCGCCAACGTGATCAAGGACGAATTGGTCAGCCGCTATATCTACATCTACGCGCAGGACGTTTTTGGCCAACCGATCATGACCGGCACGACTCAGATGTGCCTTTCGCCGCGCAAGTTTGCGATTCGCGGCATCACCGAATGTTGGAGCAGGGGCCACATTTCGGCGGGGTTCATCGAGGTGGACACGGTAAAAACCCAACGCTGGACACTGTTTCTGGCCGCAACGCCCTGACTTGCGCGCGCAGGCCAAAGCCGTGGGATGATGCTGGTCACAGGGCCTGTTCTGCGTTATCCTTTTCTCGTTGGTCGTCACAAGATATTTGCGGGCAATTATGATCGCCAAGTTGGGCTGGCACATTTGGACAAGGGCCGTCGCGCGCTTTTTCGCCGCCTGCTTCGCTTTGGTCTCCGCCTGCCTTCCGGCCAACGCGGAACGTCTGGCCTTTGTGGTGGGCAATTCGGACTATGATGTTGCCCCGGATCTGGCCAATGCCAGCAATGACGCCACCGCGATTGCTGACGCGCTGAAGCGGCTGGATTTCAAGGTGACGCTGATGACCAACGCGGGCGGCACCGCGCTTTGGGATGAATTGGATCGCTTTATCGCAGCGGCTGAAGGTGCCGAAAGCGCCGTGTTTTTCTATTCGGGCCACGCCTTTCAGATGAGTGGCGTGAATTACCTTGTCCCCGTCACCGCCAAGCTGGAAGGCCGTGAATCCGCCAAGGCCGAGGCGTGGAGTCTTGATGCCGTGATCGCCCGCCTGCAAAGCCGCAGCCGCCAGACACTGATCTTTCTGGATGCCTGCCGCAATGATCCGCTGCCTGCATCTGTGCGCGGCTCCGGGGCGTCGGCGGACGGTTTGGCGCGGGTGCAGACCGGCGTCGGCACTTTTGTCGCGTTTTCAACCGAACCGGGTGGTGTGACCGTCGATGGGGTTGCCGGGGCCCAGAACAGCCCCTTCACCACCGCCCTGCTGACCCATATCGAAAGCGAAGGCATTTCGGTCTCGGATATGATGATTGAGGTCCGCAACGACGTGGAAAATGCCACGCTGCGCAAACAGGTGCCGTGGGATCAGTCATCCTTGCGCGAACAGTTCTACTTCCTGCCGCCGGTAGAGGTGGCGAAACAGGAACTGAGCGAGGCCGATTATGAACTGCTGGCCCAGTTGAACCCTGAAGACCGCAAGCAGTTTCTGGATCTGCTGGCGCAATCCGGGTTTGACGAGGGGTCACTCGCCACTGCCGACGCAGCAATCGCGGTGTCAGAGGCCAATTTGGAACAGGTGGCGAATGAAACCACAACCATCAGCGCCCCTGTCATTGAAACTGTCGCGGTTGAACCCGTTGAACCTGCCGTGGAAAAGACCGACGCCGAGTTGCTCGCGGAACTTGAGGTGGTCGACACCGGCCTGACCCTTGGCGCGGCCCCGGCCAACACCGACTTGACCTTGGCCGCCGCCGATGCGGGAGATCAGCCGATCCGGCTTGCGGCATTGGATTGGGACACCCGCGACATCGGGTTGAACGACATTACCATTCGCCGGCTGCGTTTGGCTGGCAAGCAAGTGATGCCCGATTCTGACGCCAACCGCGCCCTTCTTGCCGCGATTGATCCTGCCCTTGCAGAGGATGGCGCAGGCCAGGCCGTGCCGATCGAAGACCTTGCCCGCGTCACGCAGGCAGAGTTGAAACGCGTCGGCTGCTATCAGATGGGCGTTGACGGATCCTGGGGCAAAGGGTCGCGCACGGCTTTGACCAGCTATTTCCTTGCCAAGAAAATCGTGCCGAAAAGCCTTGAACCCTCGGCAGAGCTTTTGGCAAGCCTGCAGGCGGAATCAAAGGTGGTCTGTGCGGTCCGCGTCGCCAAATCGGCTGTCAAAACCGGCAAGCGCACTCAGCCTCCGGTCGAAGAAGCTTCTTCGGAACGGGTTGGCAAGGTGGATGTGAAGTCCAAGAAAAAGACCGGTAAAAAGCAGGAAACCGCCAAGACCCGGATCACCAAGGGCACCATCGGTATCACCGGGGCGTTCTGAGCCGGCGGTAGGGGACGGGCATGGAAATCGACCCCCGGTTCAAGCAGGCCCGTCAGCATGCCGCCAAGCGCCGCCGCAACACTTGGCTGATGCCGACGCTGGTTTTTGGTGGTGGGGCTGCGTTGGTGGCACTGGTGTTGGGCCTTTATTTCGGCGGCGTGCTGACCTTTGGCAGCCAGATTGTTACCGAGGGCACCGAGGGCGAGATCAGCGAAGACGGGACGGTTGATGCAACCGCAGCCGGATATGCCACCGCCTTTGTCGATCTGGCGGGCGATCCGATGCTGTTGCAGTTCGACACCGGGGCCGCCGCCGAAAAGACCCGCAAGCTGTTGCGTCCCTTGAATATTCCCGCCACCCGCACCGGGAATGAACTGTCGTTGCTGTCGGACGAATTGATCACAGGCGAGGAACGGTTGATCACCACCATCCCCTCCAGCCGCGAGGATTTCGCCTTCTTTCAGGCCCAACGCCAAGCGCCGGCCATCGCTGTGAAACCTGTTTTGCAGGAACCAGACGCCACCCTGACAGAAACCGTCGTCGTGGCCGAAGGCGATGCCAGTTGGGGCGATAGTCTGGATGGTTCGGTGGCCGGGGGCAGCGACAGCTACACCAAGACCAAGATCGAAAACAACACCAGCCTGACTTTCATCCTGCCCGAGGCGCAGCGCAAACCGCCGTTTGAAGATGTCATCCTGCGGCTGAAGGTCAAAAGCGATCTGGTGGCGCAGATGGTCGAAAATGGCATGGATGCAACGGCGGCCAAACGCTTTGCCGAGGCCGGGCTCGCGATCATGCCCGCCCTTGGCACTTTGGACAACGGGCAGGTTCTGGCAATCCGCGCCGCCCATCGCGGCAATCTGACGGTGCCAGTGCAGCTGTCGCTTTACACCCGCGACACCTACTTCGGCAGCGTGGCGCTGAACGATGCCAATCAGGTGGTGGCCTCTGCCGATCCGTGGGTGGAGCAGAATCTGTTCGATCTGGCCGATGGCGAGATGGTGCAGACTGCGGACACCAGCCGTAAGTACCGCATGCTCGATGCCTTCTATTCCGCAGCGATCCGCAATGGCGTGCCGTCGGCGGTCGTGGCGGAAACCATCGTGCTGTTGAGTCAGTCCTTCGATCTGGAAAGCTTTGCCGCCCCCGGTGACAAGATGACCCTGCTTTATGCGCGGGAGGCGGGCAGCGAAGGGTCTGGGCCCGGCCAAATCCTGTATGCGGCAATCAAGGGCGAGGGTAAGTCTCTGGAATGTCATGTTTATAAGCTGACGGGCAAAGAGGAATATGCTTGCTTTGGCACCGGTGCGGGTGGTCCGGCGGCCTCAAGCGGCGGCGTTGGTCTGCGTTCGGGGCTGGTGACACCGACCAAAGGCGTGCTGACATCACGCTTTGGCCCGCGCATGCACCCGATCCTGAAAGTGGCCAAGCTGCATAAGGGCACCGATTGGGCCGCGCCCACAGGCACTCCGATTGTTGCGGCCTTTGACGGTGACATCCTTTATGCGGGTGAAGGCGGTGGCTACGGCAATCTGGTGAAAATCACCCATGCCGGAGGCCTTGAAACCCGCTACGCCCATCTGAGCGCCTTTGCGGATGGCTTGGCCGCTGGGCAAAGAGTGACAGCGGGCCAATTGATCGGCTTTGTCGGCACCACCGGCCAATCGACCGGCCCGCACCTGCATTTTGAGCTGTATGAAGCTGGCATCGCGGTGGATGCGCTTGCAGCCGGGGGTGCGGTTGTGGCCAGTGGGGGTGGGTCGGCGGTGGAAACCTTGGTTGACCAGATCATCCGGGTGGAATCGGGCGGCAACGTCACTGCCAAGAATCCACTGTCTACCGCCACTGGGTTGGGCCAATTCATTGAAAGCACATGGCTGCGGATGATGACGCAATACCGCCCCGATTTGGCCAGTACCATGGCCCGCGAGGCCTTGCTGGCCCTGCGCAATGACCCCACCATCAGCCGC
>JBIHZO010000301.1:0-4684 GCA_044231405.1 Cypionkella sp.
CGTCCTTGTCCGCAGCCGAAGCGTTTGGCCTGAAGGACCGCGGCCTGATCGCGCCGGGCAAACGCGCGGACATCGCGGTGATTGACAGCCTGTCGGCCTGCACCGTCGCCATGGTGTTCGCCGGCGGCGTGCAGGTGACGGATGCCGCCTTTGCCGCCCGCACCTCCATTCCCCCGGTTGCCCGCCATTCCGTCAAGGCCCCACCGATTGAGGCCCACCACTTCCGCACCGGCGGCAATCGGGTGGACACCCCGGTCATCGGCATTCTGCCCGGAAAGATCATCACGCAGCACCTGACCTATGACATCGCGCCGGTGGATGGCGACAAACGCCCCGATATCGCCCGCGATCTGGTGAAGATCGCGGTGATCGAACGGCATGGGATGAACGGCAACCGCGCGACAGGATTTGTGAAAGGCTTCGGTCTGCAACGTGGGGCCATCGCCTCCACCGTCTGCCACGACCACCACAACATTGCCGTTGTGGGTGCCGATTACGACGACATGGCGCTGGCCGTGGCGCGGTTGGGTCAGATTGAGGGCGGTTTTGTCGTGGTGGAAGGCGGTCGCGTGCTGGCCGAACTGGCGCTGCCCGTCGCGGGCTTGATGAGTTTGGAACCGTTTGAAGTGGTCCACGCCGACCTGATCACCCTGCGCGCCGCCGCGCGGTCTTTGGGCGTGACGCTGGAGGAACCCTTCCTGCAACTGGCCTTCCTGTGCTTGCCGGTGATTCCGCATCTGAAAATCACCGATCATGGCATGGTGGATGTGGACCGGTTTGAGATCATGCCATAGGTTTGCGGGCCCCCGCCAGCCGGGGAAAGTTCGGCCAACATTCACGAAGATGGATGAAAACCACTTTGTCCACAGAAGATTTGCGCACAAATCACTTTACAGGCTTCCTTCACAGGGACACTATATTTAGTAAGGGCAACGTCAGGCAACGCTGTTTCTTGCCGGACACCCAGCCAATAGTAGGGACGTCCCCTGCATTGGCTTTATAGTGAGGCCGGGCTTATGTCGATTGCAGAAGATTTCATGGTGTCAGACGATCTGCACCCGATAGACATCGTGCAAACCCTTGCCGCCCATCACGATTGGGAATTTGACCGTGTCACCGATGACCAGATCGCGATGGCAGTCGAAGGCCAGTGGCGCACCTATTCCCTGACCTTGGCATGGTCGGCGCAGGATGAAACCCTGCGGCTGATCTGCACATTCGAGATGGAGCCGCCGACAGACAAGATGGGCGCACTCTACGACGTGCTGAACCGCTGCAACGATATGGTCTGGACCGGCGCTTTCACCTATTGGGCCGAGCAAAAGCTGATGGTCTGGCGCTATGGCCTGTGCCTTGCGGGCGGTCAGATGGCCGGATCGGAACAGATCGACCGCCTGATCAGCGGTGCGGTGATGGCTGCAGAGCGCTTTTATCCGGCGTTCCAATTGGTGGCCTGGGCTGACAAGTCCCCCGCCGAAGCGATGAAAGTCGCCATTGCCGAGGCTTATGGCCGGGCGTAACCTGCAATCCAACTGGCATTGGCCACAGTTCACCCCCTGCAAAGCACGCTCACAATCGTAAACGCAGCGTCAGCTTGCGCAACCTTCAGTCTGCGTGGCTTGGCGGCGACCGCCCTGTGGCGAATGAGCGATCACCCCGGCTGAAGGGTCCGGGTGAACGCGCAGGCGATCGCATTTTGGACGCGGCGCTGTTCGGATTGGCGATGCTGGTGCAAGTGAGCGCCAGCAGTGGCGTCTTGGGGGCTGACTCAGCCCGATCTGGCCACTGCTTTGTGGTTGGCGTGGCACTTCGCCCAGCCGGTTGAGGCGCTGTCTCATCTGCCAGACCCTGATCAAGCCCGTGGCGATGACTGTGGTGAAACCCTGTAATCTGGCCCCCTGACCGAAAAACCCATCCGCGTGCTGTCTGCGTGGCGGTTTTCAATTCCTTGTCACCCCGAACCGCTTTAACCTGCGCCAAAACAGGAGCAAGCAATGGCGTTGGAAGTGGTGGCCCGTGACGGGTTGGTTCTGCTGGGATGTGGCAAGATGGGCACGGCGCTGCTGACGGGCTGGTTGGCGGCGGGGGTGCCCGCGTCAAGCGTTTGGGTGATTGAACCCAATCCCACCGACTGGCTGCGCGATTCGGGCGTGCATCTGAACGAAGGCATCCCACAAGCCCCCGCCGTGGCACTGCTGGCCGTCAAACCGCAGATGATGGGCGCGGCGCTGCCCGCGTTGCAGGCCCTGGGCAACGGCAAAACGCTGTTTGTGTCCATCGCGGCGGGGACTTCTATCGCCACCTTCGCGCAGGCCCTGGGTGACCGCACCCCCATCGTGCGCACCATGCCGAACACCCCCGCCATGGTCGGACGCGGCATCACCGGCATTTGCGCCAATGCCCAGGCGGGTGCGGCGGGGCTTGCCCTGGCGCATGAGTTGATGCTGGCCGTCGGCCAAGTTGTTGAACTTGATAGCGAAGATCAGATTGATGCGGTGACGGCGGTGTCGGGGTCCGGCCCCGCCTATGTGTTCCACCTGATCGAGGCGATGGCACAGGCCGGCGTGGCGCAGGGGCTTTCGGCAAAGGTCGCCATGCAACTCGCCCGCGCCACCGTTTGCGGTGCAGGCGAACTGGCCCATCAATCCCCCGAGACCGCGAGCCAGTTGCGCATCAATGTCACCTCGCCCGGCGGCACCACAGCGGCGGCACTGGCGGTGCTGATGGATGCCGAAACTGGCTTCCCGTCCCTGCTGCACCGCGCCGTCAAAGCCGCCGCCGACCGTGGGCGGGAGCTTGGCCAATGATCAGCTATGATGATTTCGCGAAACTCGATATCCGCGTCGGCACCATCACCCGCGCCGAGCCCTACCCTGAGGCCCGCAAACCCGCACTGAAGCTTTGGGTCGATTTCGGTGGCGAGCTGGGCGAGAAACGCTCGTCCGCGCAGATCACCGCGCATTACACGACCGAAGGGCTGATCGGGCGGCAAGTGCTGGCCGTGGTGAACTTCCCGCCGCGCCAGATCGGCAAGGTGCTGTCCGAAGTGCTGGTATTGGGCGTCCCCGATGCGGCGGGCGAGGTGGTGCTGATCGGCCCTGGTCACAGCGTGCCCGATGGCGGGAGGCTGTTCTGATGCGCAAACTGCTGATCACCCGCCGCCTGCCCGACCCGGTGCTGACCGCCGCCGCCGCGCATTTCGACGTGACCCTGCGCGACAAGACGCAGCCCTTGACCGCGCCAGAGCTGCGCGCCGCCCTGACCGATTACGACGCGATCCTGCCCACCCTGGGCGACCTGTTCCGTGCCGATGTCTTTGCCGATGTGCCGCAGCCCCGTGCCAAGATCCTCGCCAATTTCGGCGTGGGCTACAACCATATTGACGCCATGGCCGCCAAAACGGTCGGTGTCGCCGTCACCAATACCCCCGGGGCGGTCACCGACGCCACTGCCGATATCGCGCTGACGCTGCTCTTGATGACGGCGCGGCGCGCAGGTGAGGGTGAACGGATGGTGCGCGCAGGCCAGTGGCAAGGCTGGCACCCGACGCAAATGTTGGGCGTGCAAGTCACCGGGCGCAGCCTTGGCATCATCGGCATGGGCCGCATCGGGCAAGCGATTGCAAGGCGCTGCCATTTCGGGTTCGGGATGCAGGTGCGCTTTTACAACCGCAGCCCTGTCGATCCCGGCCTGCCTGCCCGCCAGACCACTCTGACCGATGCGATGGCCGCCGATTTTGTGGTGACTTGCGTCCCCGGCAGTCCTGCCACCCACCATTTGATCAACGCGGAAACCCTGTCGCACATGGTCCCGCATGGCATCTTCATCAACATCTCGCGCGGCGATGTGGTGGATGAGGCCGCACTGGCCGATGCGCTGCAATCAGGCCAGATCGCAGGCGCGGGTCTGGACGTCTACGAACACGAACCGCAGATCACCCCCGCCCTTTTGACCATGCAAAACGTCACCCTGCTGCCCCATCTTGGCACGGCGGTGGCCGAAGTGCGCACCGCCATGGGCCTGATGGCCGTCGCCAACCTCACTGCTTTTGCACAGGGCACCCCGCTGCCCAACCCGGTCTGAGCCATGGCTTTCACATTGGCCCAAATATCCAGAAACGGAACGACGTGTCGTTCCGTTTTGCCAAAGGCTTCCGCCGCAGCCAGACAAGTCGGCATCGGCAGGATACAGCACCCAAGCCGCACGCGGGGGCCGGGTGCCCCCAAAGGCGGCCCCTGCCTGCAGGTCCAGACATGATCCTTTCCCGTGGTCGCCGCTTCATCTTCATCCATATCCCCAAAACCGGCGGCACGGCGCTGACGCTGGCACTGGAGTCGCGGGCCATGAAGGACGATATCCTGATCGGCGACACCCCCAAGGCCCGTGCCCGCAAAACCCGCTGGCAGGGGGTGAAATCGGCGGGACGGCTGTGGAAACACTCCACTCTGGCCGATATCACCGGGCTTGCCACGGATGCCGAGATCGCCGATTTCTTCACCGTCACCCTGGTGCGCAACCCTTGGGACCGCGCTGTCAGTTACTACCACTGGCTGCGCGATCAGGGCTTTGCGCATCCGGCCGTGGGGCTGGCAAAATCGCATGATTTCAGTGGCTTTCTCAATCACGCCCAGACCGTGACAGCCCTGCGCCTCTGGCCCTACACCGCCTATATGCGCGACAAAAC
>JBIHZO010000302.1:0-4681 GCA_044231405.1 Cypionkella sp.
CGGTGAGAAAGCGGGGCAGATCATCGCCACTGCCTTGCTGTTTTTGGCCGCCGTCTTGTCCTGGCAGATCTTCCTGACCTTCGACGGCGTGACGCAACATGTCACCATCCTGCGTTGGATTGAATCCGGTTCTTTGGCCACCGAATGGGCGATCCGGCTGGACCGGATGACCGCGATCATGCTGGTGGTGGTCAACTCGGTGTCCGCCTTGGTCCACCTCTATTCCTTTGGCTACATGGCGCATGACGACAACTGGGGTCATGGCGAGGCCTACAAGGCACGTTTCTTTGCCTATCTGTCGTTCTTCACCTTTGCGATGCTGGCGCTGGTGACGTCTGACAATCTTGTGCAGATGTTCTTCGGCTGGGAGGGTGTGGGCGTTGCCTCATACCTGCTGATTGGCTTTTATTACAAAAAGCCTTCAGCGAATGCCGCGGCGATCAAGGCCTTCGTGGTCAACCGTGTGGGCGATTTCGGCTTTGCGCTTGGGATCTTCGCGTTGTTTTACTTGACGGACTCAGTCCGGTTTGACGATGTGTTCGCCGCAGCCCCCAAGTTGGCCGAAACCAGCCTGCATTTCCTGTGGACTGACTGGAACGCCGCCAATCTGATCGGGGTTCTGCTGTTCATCGGTGCCATGGGCAAATCGGCGCAGCTGTTCTTGCACACTTGGTTGCCGGACGCGATGGAAGGGCCAACTCCTGTGTCGGCGCTCATCCACGCCGCGACCATGGTGACGGCGGGCGTGTTCCTGGTTTGCCGCATGTCGCCGATCTATGAATATGCGCCGGACGCCAAAACCATGATCGTGATCGTGGGTGCCACCACCGCATTCTTTGCAGCCACCGTCGGCCTTGTGCAGAACGACATCAAGCGCGTGATCGCCTATTCGACCTGTTCGCAGCTGGGCTATATGTTTGTGGCCGCTGGCGTTGGCGTCTATCCGGTGGCGATGTTCCACCTGTTCACACACGCGTTCTTTAAGGCCATGCTGTTCTTGGGCGCAGGCTCGGTCATCCACGCGATGCATCATGAGCAGGACATGCGCAACTATGGTGGCCTGCGCAAGAAAATTCCCTACACCTATTACGCCATGCTGATTGGCACTTTGGCAATCACAGGCGTGGGCATTCCGCTGACGCATTTCGGTTTTGCGGGCTTCCTGTCGAAGGATGCGGTGATCGAAAGCGCTTGGGTCGGGTCAAATTATGCCTTCACCTTGTTGGTGATCGCGGCCTTCATGACCTCTTTCTACTCGTGGCGTCTGATGTTCATGACTTTCTTTGGAGCGCCGCGCGGCGACGCCGAAAAGCATGATCACGCTCATGAAAGCCCTTCTGTGATGCTGGTGCCGCTGGCGGTTCTGGCGATGGGGGCGGTGTTCTCGGGGATGGTCTGGTACAACAGCTTCTTCGGGGATGAGGCCAAAATGCGCAGCTGGTTCGGGATGGAGGCCGCCGCCCATGGCGAGGCTGCCGTTGAAGGACATGCCGCCGAGCCTGCCGCAACCGAGGCTGTTGCGACCGAAGCGGCGCCCGCTGAACCCGTTGCAGAAGCCCAGGCGACCGAAGCCGTTGCACCCGAGGCTCATGCCCCGTCGGGCGCCCCCAAAGGCGCAGTCTTCCTTGGTCCCGACAACCATGTCATCCACGAGGCGCACAATGCCCCGACATGGGTCAAGGTATCACCCTTTGTGGCGATGGTTCTGGGCTTGCTGCTTGCGTGGAAGTTCTATATCCGCAGCCCCGAACTACCCGGAAAACTCGCCGCGCAGCAGCGTCCTTTGTACCTGTTTCTGTTGAACAAATGGTATTTCGACGAACTTTATGATGTGGTCTTCGTGCGCCCCGCCAAAGCCATTGGCCGCTTCCTGTGGACCAAGGGCGATATGACGGTCATCGACGGCGCGTTGAACGGCGTGGCCATGGGGATCATCCCCTTCTTCACCAAACTCGCGGCGCGTGCGCAAACGGGTTATGTTTTCACTTATGCCTTTGCCATGGTGCTGGGAATTGCTGCCCTGCTGACCTGGATGACGCTCGCAGGGGGGCGCTGAGTTATGGATAACCTCCTTTCGATCATCACGTTTTTGCCGGCAGTGGCTGCGCTGATCATGGCGTTGTTTCTGCGCGGCGAAGATCTTGCAGCGCAAAAGAACGCCCGCTGGTTGGCCCTGTTTGCCACCACGGCGACGCTGCTGCTGTCGCTGTTCCTGCTTGTCGGGTTTGATCCGGCCAATACCGGGATGCAGTTTGTCGAAGAGGCGAACTGGATAGTCGGTCTGAAGTACAAAATGGGCGTTGATGGAATCTCCATCCTGTTCGTGATGTTGACCACCTTCCTGATGCCAATCACCATCCTGTCCTGCTGGCCGGTGGAAAGCCGCGTCAAGGAATACATGATCGCGTTCCTTTTGCTGGAAACCTTGATGCTGGGCGTGTTCTGCGCGCTGGATCTGGTGCTGTTCTACCTGTTCTTCGAGGCAGGTCTGATCCCGATGTTCCTGATCATCGGCATCTGGGGCGGGGCCAACCGCATCTATGCGGCCTTCAAGTTCTTCCTTTACACCTTCCTGGGCTCGGTCCTGATGCTGGTCGCCATGATTGCGATGTATTTCGCGGCGGGTACCACAGACATTCCCACGCTGATGACGTTTGACTTTTCCTCCGAGCCGATGGCCGTGCTGGGCATGACCGTCACCGGCGGCATGCAGACGCTGCTGTTCTTGGCCTTCTTCGCGTCCTTCGCGGTGAAGATGCCGATGTGGCCGGTGCATACTTGGTTGCCCGATGCACATGTGCAGGCCCCGACTGCAGGTTCGGTCATTCTGGCCGCGATCATGCTGAAGATGGGCGGCTACGGCTTTTTGCGCTTCAGCCTGCCGATGTTCCCGGTTGGCAGTCATGTGATGACCGATATCGTGCTGTGGATGTCTGCGATTGCCATCGTCTACACGTCCTTGGTTGCGCTTGTGCAGCAGGATATGAAAAAGCTGGTCGCCTATTCGTCGGTCGCCCACATGGGCTATGTGACGATGGGGATTTTCGCCGCCAACCAGCAAGGCGTCGACGGCGCGATTTTCCAGATGATCAGCCACGGCTTCATTTCGGGCGCGATGTTCCTGTGCGTCGGTGTGATCTATGACAGGATGCACACCCGCGACATCGATGCCTACGGCGGCTTGGTGAACCGGATGCCCGCCTATGCAATGGTGTTCATGTTCTTCACCATGGCCAATGTCGGCCTGCCGGGCACCTCTGGTTTTGTCGGTGAATTCCTGACTCTGATGGGGATTTTCCAAGTCAACACCGTGATCGCGGCCATCGCCACCAGCGGCGTGATCTTGTCGGCCGCCTATGGGCTGTGGCTTTACCGCCGTGTGACTTTCGGTGCGCTGGTCAAGGAAAGCCTGATGACCATTCAGGACATGAGCCGGCGTGAGCGCGCCATCTTCGCGCCATTGATCGTCATGACCCTGCTGTTGGGCGTCTATCCTGCCCTTGTGACCGATCTGATCGGCCCCTCGGTTTCGCAACTTGTCGCTGATTACCACGCCGCTCTCCCCGCTGTTGGGGAAGTGGCCACGCATTGAAGGACGGCTTAGATGACTTCCCTAGATTTCTCTATCGTCCTACCCGAAGTGATCGTCGCGATATACGCCATGGCGGCGCTGTTGTTCTCGGTTTACGCGGGTAAAGACAAGCTGACGGGCAGTGTTACCTGGGCCACGGCTGGGCTGTTTGTGGCGCTGGCACTGTGGATCGGCATAGCCGGGCAGGGCCAGAACGTGGCTTTCGGCGGCATGTTTGTCGATGACGCCTTTGCGCGCTTTGCCAAGGTGGTGATCCTCTTGTCCGCGGCCGGAGTGTTGGTGATGGCGCAGGATTACATGGCCAGGCGGGACCTTGCGCGGTTCGAATATCCGATCCTTGTGGCGCTGGCCGTCATCGGCATGATGGTCATGGTGTCTTCGGGCGATCTGATGGCGCTTTACATGGGGTTGGAGCTGCAATCTCTGGCGCTTTATGTGGTGGCCGCGATCCGCCGTGACAGCATCAAATCAACCGAAGCGGGTCTGAAATACTTTGTCCTTGGTGCGCTGTCCTCGGGTCTGCTGCTTTATGGAGCCTCGCTGACCTACGGTTTTGCTGGAACCACCTTGTTTTCGGGCATCCTGTCGACTCTTGGCGGCGAAGTTCCGTTGGGCCTGCTGTTCGGTCTGGTCTTTGTGCTGGCGGGTATGGCGTTCAAAGTCTCGGCGGCGCCTTTCCACATGTGGACGCCTGATGTGTATGAGGGTGCGCCGACCCCGGTGACGGCCTTCTTTGCCACAGCTCCCAAAGTGGCGGGCATGGCCTTGATTGCCCGCGTGGTCTACGATGCCTTTGGCGCGATCCCAACCGAGTGGACGCAAGTGCTGGCCGCTTTGGCTGTGCTTTCCATGTTCCTGGGGGCCGTGGCCGCGATTGGTCAGCGCGACATCAAACGCCTGATGGCCTATTCCTCGATCGCCCACATGGGCTATGCGCTGGTCGGTCTGGCGGCTGGCACTGCGCAAGGCGTGCAGGCGATGCTGATCTATATGGCGATTTATGTCACCATGAACCTTGGCACCTTCGCTTTCATCCTGTCGATGGAGAAGGATGGCAAGCCTGTCACCGACATCGCCAGTCTGAACATG
>JBIHZO010000303.1:0-4675 GCA_044231405.1 Cypionkella sp.
GGTACGTCGCGCCGGGCGGGGAACAGGACATGCTGTTCTGGGCCGTTGCCTTCTTTGGCCTCGGCTTTGTGGGGATGGAATTTGCGACCATCTTCACCAACTCGCTGATGCCGTCGCTGTCAGATCACGATGATCTGGGCGCGATTTCGGGGTCTGGCTTTGCTTTTGGCTATCTGGGCGGGTTGCTGGCGCTGATCATCATGCTGCTGCTGTTTGCCGAGAACGCCACCACGGGCAAGACGCTGCTGGGAATTGACCCGCTGTTCGGGCTGGACGCAGAGTCGCGTGAAGGCACGCGGGCGGTGGGGCCATTTGCGGCGATCTGGTACATCGTGTTCATGATCCCGTTTTTCCTTTGGGTGAAAGAGCCGAAAACCGACGCCCGGCCACTGCAGATTGGTGCGGCGATGGCCAGTCTGGCGGCCTTGCTGAAAAGCCTGCGCTATCGGCGCAGCCTGTCCGCCTATCTGGTGTCGTCGCTCTTTTACCGCGATGCGTTGAATGCGCTTTACGGCTTCGGCGGCGTTTACGCCTCTGGCGTGCTCAACTGGTCGATCATCCAGATCGGCACCTTCGGCATTCTGGGCGCTATCACCGCCATGGTGGCAAGCTGGCTGGGTGGGCGCGCGGACAAGCGTTACGGGCCCAAGCCTGTGATTGCGCTGTCAATTGTGGTGCTGATCCTTGTGTGTTTCATCATCGTCGGCATGACCCGCGAGGGCGTCTGGGGCATTCCGATGGACCCTGCCTCCAACATGCCCGACATCGTCTTCTACATCTGCGGCGGCTTGATCGGCGCGGCGGGCGGCACCTTGCAAGCCGCGTCCCGCACCATGATGGTGCGCCACACCACCCCGGATCGCGCGACCGAAGCCTTCGGCCTGTTCGCTTTGTCCGGCAAGGTCGCCTCCTTCATAGCGCCTTTCCTGATCGGGGTCGTCACCGCCGCAAGCGGATCACAGCGCATCGGGATTTCGCCGCTGATCGGTCTGTTCCTGATCGGTCTGCTTCTGTTAATATGGGTCAAACCAAGGGGCGAACAGGCATGATCCGTAAACTTTTCCTTTGTTTTGCTCTGCTGGCTCCTTTGCCCGCCCATGCCGAAAAGCTGGCGAACAAGCTGTTCGGGGCCAAGGATGCGCCGTCGCAGCAAGACCCGATGCCCGTCGGCTCCTACGCGCGCGGCTGTGCGGCGGGGCTGGTGCAGCTGCCGGAAACCGGGCCATCCTGGCAGGCGATGCGGCTGTCGCGCAACCGCAACTTCGGCCAGCCGGAACTGATCAACTATCTGATCGGCCTGTCCCAAGCCGCGCAGCAAATCGGTTGGGCCGGGCTTTACATTGGCGATATGAGCCAACCCCGCGGCGGCCCGATGACAAGCGGCCACGCCAGCCACCAGATTGGCCTGGATGCCGACATCTGGATGCTGCCGCCGTCGCGTCTGGACCTGTCGCGCAGTGAGCGTGAGAAGATCAGCTCGATCCCCGTGCGCTCTGCCGATCAGAAATCCGTCACCGGCAACTGGACGCAGCGCCACCGGGCCCTGCTGCGCGCCGCCGCCTCTGATCCGCGCATTGACCGCATTTTCGTGGCCGCCGCCGTGAAGATCGAGATGTGCAAGACCGCCACCGCCGCCGACAAAAAATGGCTGCAGAAAATCCGCCCGGTCGCAGGCCATGACACCCATTTCCACGTCCGGCTGAAATGCCCCAAGGGCGCGCGGCTGTGTGAGACCCAAAAGCCGACCGTTTCGGACCTGTCCAAGGGCGGCAATGGCTGTGACGACACCCTGATGTATTGGGTGACGGACTATCTGAACCCGCCGAATCCCACCAAAAAGCCGAAAAAGCCCAAGCCAGAGGAACCGCCGGAAAGAGGCCCGCGCCAATTCACCATGGCCGATCTGCCGCGCCAATGCATGGATGTGCTGGCCTCGCGCTGACATTGACAGCGCCTTGCCTTTGGGGGTAAGGCGCTGCGTCCCCAATCACGGGAACAAGTCTCCGCGACCTTGTAAAAAACGGAACACAACATGAAACATCTTGCTGCTGGCATCCTTGCCATGGCCGCCATCGTGGTGGCATCGAACATCCTTGTGCAATATCCGATTGGCCAGTGGCTGACCTGGGGTGCCTTCACCTATCCGCTGGCCTTCCTTGTGTCCGATCTGGTCAACCGCTTTCACGGTGCCGCCGCCGCCCGTCGTGTGGTCTATGCGGGGCTGATCGTCGGCCTGATCTGCTCATTCATCGGCACCCAGATCGTCGGAGAATTCGGCCCGCTGGTCACGCTGCGCATTGCCGTCGGCTCGGCCTTGGCCTTTCTGGTCGGGCAGATGCTGGACATTGCGGTCTTTGACCGCCTGCGCCGTGCCGCGTGGTGGCGCGCGCCCTTCCTGTCCACATTGTTGGGGTCCACCGCTGACACGATGATCTTTTTCACCATCGCGTTCTCGGCAGGGCTGATCTGGCTGGAGCCCGGCAACGACGTTTCCTGGGCCACCGGACCCGTGGCCCTGCTGGGTTTCGGCCCCGAAGTGCCACTTTGGGTGTCTCTTGGCACGGCAGATTTCGCGGTCAAAATCGCCGTGGATGTGTTGGCACTTTTGCCCTTCCGTCTGGCAATCGCAAAATACACCGCACGGGTTGCGTAAATTCTTTTGACAAACACAAAATCTGTGCCAAGTTTGAGATATCGGCAACATTTTGAAAGGAGGTGACCCAGTGTCTAGAGTGATATTGGAGAGCGGTGTCGGGACAGTCATGGGGGGTGTTTTCTAAGGGCAGCCCCTTGGAGAAACAGACCACTGATTGGGCTTTTGATACCTAACTGGCCCATCTCCTAAGATCTCGGAAAGGGTTGCCGCACTCCGGCAACCCTTTCTCTTTTTGCCACACCCGGATAGCTTATGGTCATGCTCAGGATCACCGACACCATCTCTATCGCCGACTGGGAGCTGACCGAAAGCTTCGTAAGGTCCTCGGGGCCGGGCGGTCAGAACGTGAACAAAGTCTCGACGGCGGTCGAATTGCGGTTCGAGGCCGAGCGTTCGCCCGCATTGGCCGCATCGGTCAAGGCGCGATTGAAGAAACTGGCCGGGCGGCGCTGGACGCTGGAGGGCGCGATCATCATTCAGGCCGAGGAAACCCGCAGTCAGGCGCGCAACCGGGAAATGGCGCGTGAACGGCTGGCAGAATTGATCCGCGCGGCACTGGTCGTGCCGAAACGCCGTGTGGCGACCAAGCCCACCTACGGCAGCCAATTGCGCCGCGTCGCCGCCAAAGTGCAGCGCGGTGAGGTCAAGGCGTTGCGCGGCAAACCGGGGGATGAGGAATGACGTTGCTGGCATTGGCGCACGAGGCTGCCGCGCATTGGGGCGGCACCGTTGTAAGGCTGATCCGCAACCGTGAAAATGCGGTTTTTGAGATATCCCGGCCGATGGGGCGTGCCGCGTTGCGCTTGCACCGGCAAGGCTATCAGGATGATGCCGCAATCCGTTCCGAGTTGTGGTGGTGCGCTGCCCTTGCGGCACAAGGCGTAGCGGTTCCGGCGGCTTTGGCAGCACTTGATGGGGCACTGCTGGTGCGACTTTCGAACGGACGCAACGCGTCAGTCATCGCTTGGGTGGAGGGTGAAGCGCTGGGAGAAGCCGGCCAACAGTTTCCTGAACCTCTGCCTGTGGTGCTGCAACGCCACCACGCTTTGGGCCGCCTGCTAGCCGATTTTCACGAGGCAACCGACCGTCTGGCCTTGCCCGCCGACTTCACGCGGCCACGTTGGGACATTGACGGTCTGGTCGGTGAACGCCCGTTCTGGGGCCGGTTCTGGGAGCATCCTGTCGCCACTCCCGCGCAAGCAGCCACTCTGCGACGCGCCCGCACCTTTCTGCGCGACCGGCTGACGGACCATGCAAGATCGGGTGATTTCGGCCCAATCCACGCGGATGTCCTGCGCGAAAATGTATTAGTGAACGGACATTCGTTATCTTTGATCGACTTCGATGATTCCGGCTTTGGCTTTCGCCTTTATGATTTGGGTACGGTGCTGTCACAGAACCTGTACGAGCCGCACTATCTTGAAATCCGGGATGCCCTGATCGAAGGTTACAGCCAAACCAGGCCGGCGAAGGCAGATATGGTGGAAATCTTCACGCTTGCCCGCACCTGTGCGTCGGTCGGTTGGGCGGCCCCCCGATTGCCACTCGAAGATCCGGTCCATCGCAGCCACGTTGCGCGCGCGGTGATGTGGGCGGAGCGGTTGATGGCCTAGACCACCACCGCTTGCGTCACCTGCTCGCCAACGCCGAACACTCGTTTGTACCGCTCAATTTGGTCCTTTGGTCCCAAGGCTTTGCCCGGATTGTCCGACAGCTTCACTGTTGGTCGCCCGTTGGCCGAAACTGCCTTGCAGACCAAACTGAACGGGGCCAATCCATCGCCAGGCACCAGATCGCGGAAGTCATTTGTCAGCATCGTGCCCCAGCCGAACGACACCTTCACCCGGCCCAGAAACTGGTGGTGCAACTGCTCAATCTGGTCCACATCCAAGCCGTCCGAGAAGATCACCAGTTTGGTTGCAGGGTCTTCGCCACGTTCCCGCCACCAGCGGATGGCATTCTCAGCCCCCGTCGCCGGATCACCCGAGTCGATCCGGATCCCGGTCCAACTGGCCAGCC
>JBIHZO010000304.1:0-4668 GCA_044231405.1 Cypionkella sp.
CGCGCACGAAGGCAGAAAGCAGGATTGCCACGGCCATGAAACCAGCCGCGCCAATCCCCATGTCAAAGGGCAGGGTCACACCACTTGCTTGCGCATATCGGCGGCATCGATTCCCGCCACAGCTACCGGTTTTTTCATCGCATCGCGGCGGAAGGGTTCGCCCAGTTCCTGATTGATCATCGCCTCAATCAACGTGGTCTTGCCCGCCTTTTGGTCGATGATCGCCTGCCGCAGCGCAGTCGTCAGCTCTTCCATTGTGTGCGCCACAACGCCTTGCAACCCGCAAGCCTTTGCAATGCCGGCATAAGACACCTGCGTGTCGAGTTCTGTGCCAACAAAGTTGTCGTCGTACCACAGCGTCGAATTGCGTTTTTCCGCACCCCACTGATAATTGCGGAACACCACCTGCGTGATTGCAGGCCATTCCCCCCGGCCAATCGCCGTCAGTTCGGTGACCGCAATGCCAAAGGCCCCATCGCCCGAGAAGCCTACGACCGGCACATCCGGGCAGCCGATTTTCGCGCCAACAACGGCGGGCAACCCATAGCCACAGGGACCGAACAGCCCCGGGGCAAGGTATTTGCGGCCCTCATCGAACGTCGGATAGGCGTTGCCGATGGCACAGTTGTTGCCGATGTCGCTGGAAATGATCGCTTCCCGCGGCAAGGCGGCCTGAATGGCGCGCCATGCCATTCGGGGGCTCATCCAATCGGGTTTGTCGGCGCGCGCGCGGGCGTTCCATGTGGTGCCCACGTCATCATCTTCGTGATCCATGCTGGACAGTGCCTGCGCCCAAGCCGATTTGGTCTGCGAAATCAGCGCCTTGCGTTCCGCCCGCGCATGGTCACCTGCGGTGATGGCCAAACGCGCCAAAACCGCCTCGGCGACTTTCCTAGCGTCGCCGACAATGCCAACTGTCACCTTTTTGGTTAACCCGATCCGATCCGGGTTAATATCGACTTGGATGATTTTGGCCTGTTTGGGCCAATAGTCCAGCGCGTATCCCGGGAGTGTTGAAAACGGGTTCAACCGGGTACCCAAACAGAGTACCACATCGGCCTGCGAAATCAACTCCATTGCGGCCTTCGATCCGTTGTAGCCCAAAGGCCCGACGAACAGCGGGTGCGAACCGGGGAAGGCATCATTGTGCTGATAGCCGACGCAAACCGGCGCATCCAGTCGCTCTGCCAGAGCCATCGAGGCCGGGATCGCCCCCGACAGCACCACGCCAGCACCGTTCAGGATCACCGGAAACTTCGCCGATGACAACAATTCCGCCGCCGCCGCGATCGCATCCGCGCCGCCGGAGGGGCGCTCAAATTCCACAATCGCGGGCAAGTCGATGTCGATCACCTGCGTCCAATAATCGCGCGGCATGTTGATCTGGGCAGGGGCGGACATCCGGCGCGCATTCAGGATCACCCGGTTCAACACTTCGGCCACGCGCGAAGGATCGCGCACCTCTTCCTGATAGGCGACCATGTCCTTGAACAAGGCCATC
The DNA here is from genome assembly GCA_044231405.1 of Cypionkella sp. Taxonomy (GTDB): domain Bacteria; phylum Pseudomonadota; class Alphaproteobacteria; order Rhodobacterales; family Rhodobacteraceae; genus Cypionkella. The sequence continues at coordinate 1,502 of JBIHZO010000304.1, forward strand.
TGTTCGACCTCTTGAAAGCCGCCCATGCCGATGGTCTTGTTCGCGGCCTGTGGCGTGACCAGCAACAATGGCGTGTGGTTCCAATAGGCGGTCTTCACTGCGGTCACAAAGTTGGTGACCCCTGGCCCGTTCTGCGCGATCATCATCGACATCTTGCCCGATGCCCGCGTATAGCCGTCGGCCATCATGCCGCCCGAGCCTTCATGGGCACAGTCCCAGAACGTGATGCCAGCGCGCGGGAACAGATCGGAAATCGGCATGAAGGCGGAACCAATGATGCCAAAAGCATGTTCGATTCCATGCATTTGCAGCACTTTGACAAAGGCTTCTTCGGTGGTCATCCGCATCTTCTATCTCCTGTTGCCATCCGGCTTTCGCCGCAATCTACGCGGACAACGTCAGCAGGCTTAGGGCCAGAAGCCACACCGCCATAACGCCAGTTTTCACGACCTGCCGCGCGCCGCGATCGCCCTTGCCACCCGGGCCACACCGTCGGCGATCCGGTTTGGCGCGATGGAACTGTACGCCAGACGATAATAGTTTTGCCGCACCCGGGCGGGGTCAAAAAACACCCGTCCGGGTTCGATGAGCACGCCCTGCGCCCGCAACGCCTCGGCCAAAGGTTCGGTGTCAACGCTTTCCGGCGCGTGCATCCAGAAACTGGAGCCGCCAAAGCCGCCCTGTCCTGCCACCGTCAGACCATGCTCACGGATCGCTTCGTCCATCACCTGACGGCGGCGACGGTAAGCGGTGCGCATGCGGTTGATCAGGGCATCATAGTGGCCAAGCGACAGAAAATAGGCGACGGTGCGCTGAATATGCCCGGGCGGATGGCGCAGCATCATAAGCCGCAGAGCGCGGGCTTCGCGGATGAAAGATGGCGGGCCGACAAGATAGCCCAGACGCATGCCCGGAAAAACCGACTTGCTGAACGATCCGGCGTAGACCACCCGACCTTCGCTGTCCAAGGATTTCAAGGCAGGCGAGACGGGCTTCAGGAAAGACATCTCAAATTCATAATCATCCTCGACGATCACAAAGCCCTCGCGCGACGCTGCGGCCAGCAGCGCCAAACGACGTTCCAGCGGCATCGTGGCGTTGGTCGGGCATTGGTGGCTGGCGGTGGTAAAGACCACATCGACGCCTTTGGGCACCGCATCGGGCGGCAGGCCGTCTGCATCGACATCGACGGCAATCACTTCGGTGCCGGACGGCTCAAGGATGCCGCGCAACCCCGAATAGCCGGGGTTTTCCACCACCGCCCGCCGCCCCGGCCCCAGCAGCGTCTGCACCGCGATCCAAAGCGCGTTTTGGGCCCCAAGCGTGAGCAGCACCTCGTCTTCGCGCGCCGCAATCCCGCGCCGGGGCAGGATTGACCGCAGCAGATGCTCGATCAGCAAAGGGTCGTCGCGGTCATACATGTCAGAGGTCAACGCCGCGAAGTCCTTGCGGCCCAAGGCGCGCAGCGCGCACAAACGCCAGTTCTGATGGTCGAACAATGTGGGGTCGGCTTGGCCGTATATGAAAGAATAGGGGTAATTTTCCCAATCCAGGGGGCGCTGCACAGTGGCGAGGCCAGAGAACCGCTGCCCCGTCAACCGCGCAAAATCGGCACCCTCGGCCCGAGCCGACAAAGCGGGCAGTTCCGGCGCGCGGGGGGCGTTTTCAGAGATATAATAGCCAGACCGCCCCCGCGCCGTGAGGTAATCGGCGCTGACCAGTTCGGCATAGGCCAGCGTCACCGTGATACGGCTGATGCCCAGATGATCGGCAAGACCGCGCGACGACGGCACCTTTTGCCCAGCCCGGAAGCGCCCGGACAAGACGCCTTCGGTCACCATCTGGCGGATGCGCTGCTGCAGAGTGCCGCGACCTGCAGGGGGCAGGATGAAGGCTTCGGGGGGGATGGTCATTCTGGCCTCATGTCCGCGCGCGGTCTGGACTTATAGGCAACGCGGACCTTGAGATGTCAAGGTGGTGGCCAACAGATGTGATCTGATGGCGCGGCTGCGCCGCAAGTCTTTTCAGCGCTGGCGCGCGTGGGCCTCCGGCGTGCCGGAATTCCAGAATTCCGGCCTGGATATTTGAGAGACAGATGAATGAAAAACCCCGCGCCGGATTGGGGCGCGGGGCAAATTGTCGATAGCGTCAAAGGCTCAGCCAAAAACCTTGGTCAGTGAGCGGTCAATCGCGCCGGTGATCTGGTCGATGTCATCCGCCGTCGCGATCAGCGCGGGCGACAGGCAAAGGGTGTTGTTCAAACCGGGCAAGCTGCGGTTTGTCATGCCGATGATCACGCCCTGCGCGTTGCACTCGGCCACGACAGCCGCGACTTTCTTTTCATCCATTGGTTCCTTGGTCACACGATCCGCGACCAGTTCGGCACCACAGAACAAGCCCTTGCCGCGCACATCGCCGATGACTTTGTGCTTTTCCATCAGGGCATTGAGGTTGTCTATCACCCGTGCGCCCATGTTGAGGGTGTTTTGCAGCAGGTCTTCATCTTCGATAATTCGCATGTTTTCCAAGGCCGCCGCCGGGCCGGCCGTGCAACCGCCGAAAGTCGAGATATCGCGGAAATACGACATGTTATCGCCCGCGTCCTTGAACATCGAGAACACCTCTTCGGTGGTCACGGTACAGGAAATCGCAGCGTAACCAGAGGCGACGCCTTTGGCCATGGTCACGAAATCAGGCTTGATGCCAAAGTGCTGATATCCAAACCAGGTGCCGGTGCGGCCAAGACCACAAACCACTTCATCTATGTGTAGCAAGATGTTGTATTTCTTGCATATTTCTTGAACGCGGTCCCAGTATCCGGTCGGCGGAACGATCACGCCGCCGCCGGCTGTCACCGGTTCCAGCACCAGAGCACCGATGGTATCGGCACCTTCCCGCAAGATCACTTCCTCGATCGCATCCGCCGCGCGCTCACCGTAATTCACAACATCCCACTGTTTGCGGTACTCAAGGCAGTGCGGCACCATCACGAAACCATCGGGATAGGGCCCGTATTGCGCCGCGCGTTCGGCCTGACCAGACGTCGCCAGTGTGCCGATGGTGGTGCCATGGTAATCCCGCTCACGGTACAGGATCTTCCACTTTTTGCCGCCATGGTGCTTGTGCGAGATCTGCCGCACCATCTTGTAGACCTTCTCATTCGCCTC
>JBIHZO010000305.1:0-4651 GCA_044231405.1 Cypionkella sp.
CGTCATTGCCATCGCCGCCCTGCAGAACATCGTTGCCGTTTTGCCCGTACAGCGTGTCATCGCCATCGTCCCCGATCAGCGAATCATCGCCTCCGCGACCGACAAGGATGTCGTCGCCGGTGCCGCCATCAACCGAATCGTCGCCGGTGCCTGCGTTGACCGTGTCATTGCCAGCGCCCGCCAGAATGCGGTCGTCGTTCGGCGCATCGCCAAGCAGGATCGCGTCGGTGGCGTCCACCCGGTCGGTGTCAAACGGGTCGATGTAATTGGTGTCGATCAGATCGCCACCCGCCGTGCCACGCACATAACCATCCGGGCCAATGATGGCTGGCGTGACGGTGACGGCGACGGTGGTGGTGTCGGTGTTCCCGTCAGGGTCGGTGACGGTGTAAGTGATCGTGTCCGGGCCGGTGTAATCAGTGTCAGGCGTGTAGGTCAGGGTGCCATCGGAGTTGATCACAACCGTGCCATTCGGCGCGGTCGCGGTCGTGATGGTCAAAGGCTGCCCATCGGGATCGACGTCATTGCCCAGAACCGGGATGGTGACCGCAGTGTCTTCGGGCGTGGTCGCCACATCCGGACCAGCCGTTGGCGAAGTGCCATCGCGCAACACATTCTCGATCTCGACAAAATTCATCGAGCCGGTCGCATTGCCCGCGCCGTCAAGGAAGGTCACGTTGCCGTTTTCAGCGTTCAGCGGGTCATAGACCACATTCAGCGGACCAAGGCCGCGCAGATCGAGCGTGTCATAGTCGTCGCCGGTGCCGGAACCGTCGACACTGTCACCCGCGCCGACGTTGACGAAGGTGTCGCGGTCGCCGCCACCGATCAAGGCATCAAAACCCTGACCGCCATCCAGCAGGTCATTTCCGGCATCACCGGTCAGCGTGTCATCGTCGTTGCCGCCATACAGGGTGTCGTTGCCGCCATCCCCATGCACCCGGTCGTCGTCGTCACGGCCATAAATGATGTCGTTGCCGGCGCCGCCCGCGATGTCGTCGCTGTTGTTGGTGTCGACCAGATCGGCCGCGTCGGGCAGATCGGGGGCCGCATTGGTGGCGCCGTCGCCATCCAGAGTGTCGTCGCCGGTGCCGCCGATGATGGTGTCAGAGCCTTCGTCGCCGACGATGGAATCGTTGCCCTCATAGCCAAACAGGCTGTCGGCATCGACGCCGCCATAAATGGTGTCGCCAGAGGCGCCGCCGTAAACGGTGTCGGCATCATCGCCGCCGTAAACGGTGGTGCCCAGGTTGCTGGCCTGAACAAGGTCGCGGTTGTTGTCGGGATCGGTGTCGGCGGCGTACAGGCCCGGATAGGCCACATCGGGCAGATCCACCGTCAAGGCGTCGTCGCCATAGATCACGGTCGCGCCGTTGCCAGTGATGATGTCATTGCCGGAGCCGCCCACAAGCGTGTCGCCTACGCCGCCGCCGACCAAAGTGTCATTGCCCGCCTCGCCGTTCAACTGATCGCCGACGCCCGGATTGCCCCCCGCCCACAGGCTGTCATCGCCGGTGCCGCCGTTCAGTGTGTCCGTCCCGGTGTCGCCGACCAGCGAGTCATTGCCTCCGTTGCCATTCAACAGGTTGTCACCCGGGCCGCCGTAAACCGAATCGTCACCCGCACCCGCAGTCACAATGTCATTGCCCGCGCCGGCATCGACAGAATCGTCGCCCAGACCCGCCAGCACGGTGTCATTGCCAGCGCCCGCCAGAATGCGGTCGTCGTTGGGGGCATCGCCCGGCAGGATCGCGTCATTGGCATCCACACGGTCACTGTCAAACGGATCGATATAGGCGGTGTCGATCAGGTTGTTGCCCTCGGTGCCGCGCACGATGCCATCCGGGGCCGCGTCATCGGGCACAACCGTCACGGTCACAAAGGAAGTGTCGGTATTCCCCGACGGGTCAGTGATGCCGTAGGTGATGATATCGGTGCCGGTGAAGCCCGTGTTCGGCGTATAGCTGATGGTGCCATCGGGGTTCAGGGCCACGGTTCCGTTGGGCGCAGAGCCAGTGGTGACAGTCAGCGGATCGCCGTTCGGGTCGGTGTCATTGGCCAACACCGGAATGCCGACCATCACGCCCTCAGCGGTGGTGGCGGTGTCGGGCTGCGCGTCGGGGGTGTTGTTGTCCACTGTGTCAGACAACGAGAACACGGCGACCTTGCCGCCGAAATGCTGGTTGATGTTGTTCAAAGCGGCCGGGTCCGAAGCGGATTGACCCGCGCCGATGATCCAAGGCTGGCTGATAGCGCCCTGATCCATGGTCAGGGTGTTCGGCACCGTCTGATCAAAGGCACCGCCGGTGGTCAGGTTGTCGATCTGCAGGCTGCCGCCCGTCCCGCCCTGATCCCAGGAATAGGTCAGGTTCACCGTGTCGCCAGGAGTGGCAAACCCCACAGCGGTGCCGAATGTCTGGGTGCCCGTCGGCGTTTCATGGCTGACAACAACCGAGCCATCTGCAAGAATATCAATGTGATAGCCGCCATCGGTGGGACCAACACTGTCGCGGGACAGCACGGTTTGGGTGGCGGTCAGTGGCGCGTCGGACAGGGTGAACTGAATGTTCAGCGTGCCGCGATCCATCTGGAAGGTTGGGTCGGCCTGAATTTTGACGATGTCATTGACACCATCCAGCCACGCCTGCCCGCCCGACGCCGCACCATTCACATACAGGCCATATTGATTGCCATTCGCAATCGCCGAATCCATCGCGATCGTTCCGGCATCGTCAAAAGTGTGCAGTGTAAATACCGGCATTTTCATTCCCTCATTTCAGCAAGGATCCGGTTGCCCGAAACCATCCGACTCCCGTTTCCGAGCCGACCCGGAATTGGGCAGGCCTCGGACAGGCGCGGTGCGTCGGTTGACCCGAAACCCTACGCCACAAGGCCAATCGTCTGAGGTGAAGCAAAAGAATACCGCTCGTGGAACAGGGTGTTCCTCGGTCAAACCCGCTGTTTGGGGGTGACAGGCCGGATGGTCAGACCCGGTTCTTGGCAGCATTTCCTTACACTTTTGCGCCTTGCGGCACACACCACTGAACGACCGCCCCCACGGCCACTTGTCCTACCCAGCAAGACTTTCCCTGAATACTCTCCGGCAGGCTTAGCGGAAAGTAAAAAACGTCAAGAAAGCGGCAGGCTGGCCGAGGCGGAACACAATCCCACCGCTTTTTCCGCGACACAACTACGCCTGAAGTTGTGCACTGTTTCTATCAAGGCAACTGTCTGAAAACAGGAAAATCCAACGAATCCGCACCGGAACAAGTGGTCGACGGCGACGGGATTGGTGCCGACCCCCAGTCCATTGTTTCCAGAGCTGAAACCTGCTCAACCCATGGAGTGGCGTTCCCATTGAGGGGGAAAAATGCCTTGATTGCGACATATTCAAAAAACGCTGTTGCCGCTTCTGGATCAATTGCGCGGTTTTCGGGCCATAGATGAAAGACCGCACACCGTTAACCTTACGAAAGGCCGAATCAGCCAGCGAAAATTTGACGAAAATGTGGCGATTATTTCTATCTGATGACCGGCCCTGTTGCTTTGCCAGCGGCGGCCATTTTGGGGGTGGTACGGGCGGCCGGACTCGAACCGGCACTTCTTGCGAAAACAGATTTTGAGTCTGTCGCGTCTACCATTCCGCCACGCCCGCACAAGTCAACCGCCCCTGGTAGCGATCCACGCAGTGCGGATCAGGACGATTTCGTTTCTTTACACAACCGGTTCCGCAGGCTCAAGCGCCAAAGCTCCGGTTGGTTGACGCGGTTTAGCCGCGCCCGGTCGCTTCGTCAACGGGGGTTAAAGCTGCGCCGCTGAAAACGTATTGCAGTCGCGCAGTTGCCCCGATTTCAGACCCTTGGCAAACCAGCTGGACCGCTGTTTCGAGGTGCCGTGGGTAAAGCTTTCGGGCGAAACCCGCCGCCCCGCGTTGCGCTGCAAGGTGTCGTCGCCAATGGCTTTGGCTGCGTTGAACGCCTCTTCGAAATCGCCCGGTTGGATCGCCCCGAACTGTTCCTGCACCCCGCGCGCCCAGATGCCAGACAGGCAATCGGCCTGCAATTCGATCTGCACCGAAATGGCGTTGCTTTCGGCCTCGCCCACCCGGGCGCGCAACGTGTTGGCTTTCTCCAGTATACCCAGCTCGTCCTGAACGTGATGCGCAACCTCATGGGCCACGACATAGGCCATGGCAAAATCGCCGCTTGCCCCCAGTTGTTGTTGCATGGTGTTGAAGAAATCCGTGTCGAGGTAAACCTTCTGGTCGCCGGGGCAATAAAAAGGCCCGGTCGCCCCCGAAGCATCCCCGCAGGGCGATTGTGCCGCGCCCTTGAACAGGTAAAGCACCGCCGGATTGTAGGTCTGGTTGGCCTGTTCGCGCAAAATCTTGGCCCAGATCTGTTCGGTGAAAGCCAGATTGACCGACACGAACTGCGCGGCCTCTTCGTCGGCCTGGGTGATCTCGGCGCCGCCCTCGCTTTGCACAAGGCTGCCCATGCCGCCGTTCAACAAAGGTGTCACGTCAATGCCAAGGAAATAGCCGATGACCAGAACCGCCACCATGCCGATGCCGCCGATGCCGCCGACGCGTGCGCCCCGGCTGCCGCTGGCGCGGTGATCCTCGATGTTGCTGCTGCCTTTGCGTCCGCGC
>JBIHZO010000029.1:0-14598 GCA_044231405.1 Cypionkella sp.
CCGCAGGCAGCACCAAGGCCGCCGAAAACGCGGTGTTGGGTGGCGTCAGCAGCCCCGATTGCAAATGGGCGCCAAACAGCACCGTTGCGCCCAACAGGAACGCCACGCCCTGCACCCGGATGGTTTCCACCTTCTGAGCGCCGATCGACAGCAGATAGACCAACAAAGGCGGCCCCCAGACCCCCGACACGCCCCCATATAGCCCGCCAATCGCGCCCAAAACCCATTCGGCGCGATCGCGGTGATGCAGGTGGAAAGCCAGTTTCCGGCCCGCAAGCTGCAACGCGGCAAAGACCGTGATCGGCAGGCCCAACAGCAGCAGGAACAGGTCTTGTGGGATGGCGCGGACGAATTGCGCTGAAATCACAATGAAAACCAAGGTCGCGATCAAGAAGCGGCGGTAGGTTTTTGCGCTGCCCCATGCAAGAGTGGGGCCTTGGCGAAAGGCTTGGCTGATGTTGGTGAACAGTGTCGGCAGAATCAGGCCCGACAGCGCCACCTCGGGCGGCAGGAAGGACGAGAACGCCGAAATCATGATCATCGGCATCGCAAAACCGACCGCGCCTTTGACAAAGCCTGCGAAAAGGGTGGTCGCCATCGCCGCCCAGAACGCAGGGGCCGACAAGCCCGCCATCACCAGTTCCATCGCTGCCCCCGCTTTGCGCCCTCTTCATAGCCAAGGCGCTGCTGCACCGCACCCGAAAACGGCTGCGACATATTAAATCTATCCGGCGCGCCTTGACGAAAGTATATTGCGCTGCAACTGCGAAGGGATTACCCCATTCGCAACTGCAGAATCCGAAGGACACCTCGCATGGCCCTTGATGCCCAAAGCAACGCTGCCGCCCTTTTGCCAAACCTGCTGACGCTGACGGCGCAGGCCCTGCCCGAGGTTGAGGCGCAGTTCACCCGTGCGCGTGAAGCGTTGCGCGGCATGGTGACGGTGGGCGGCAAGGTGTCGGCGCAGGCGCTGGAGGAACACCAGTTTGCAGCGCACACGCTGTCCTGGCTTGCGACCTATACCGAAGCCTTGCGGCAGATGCAGGCTTGGGCGCTGCGCCTTTCGACCGATGGCAAATTCGGCGAGATGGAAGGTCTGATCCTGCAGATCGCCTATGGCGAATATCTGAGCCAGATCCACGGTGGCATCTCGATGTCTCAGGGCGAGGTCGCACGTTTGCAGGACCTTGGGCTGACCCCTGACACAGCGGGCGCGGCGGCGGTTTGCCTTATGGCCCAAGGCAACACCGTCGCCGCCCGCACAAGTCTGGTGGCGTTGATGCGCGACAATCAGGGGCGCGCGACCTTTGGTGTCACCGGCCTGGATGATGAATTGGAGATGATCCGCGACCAGTTCCGCCGCTTCGCCGATGAAAAAGTGGTGCCGCACGCCCATGGCTGGCATCTGCGCGATGAGTTGATCCCGATGGAAATCATCGAGGCGCTGGGCGAAATGGGCGTGTTTGGCCTGACCATTCCCGAAGAATTCGGCGGCTTTGGCCTGTCGAAGGCGTCGATGGTGGTGGTGTCGGAAGAGTTGTCGCGCGGCTACATTGGCGTGGGGTCTTTGGCGACGCGGACCGAGATTGCGGCCGAGTTGATCCTGTGCGGTGGGACGGATGCGCAAAAGGCGCATTGGCTGCCGGGGCTGGCCAGCGGTGCAATCCTGCCAACGGCGGTGTTCACCGAGCCAAACACCGGGTCTGACCTTGGGTCTTTGCGCACCCGCGCGGTGCAGGGTGCCGATGGCTGGGAGATCACCGGCAACAAGACATGGATCACCCATGCCGCGCGCACCCATGTGATGACCCTGCTGGCGCGGACCGATTCCGACACCAGCGATTATCGCGGGTTGTCGATGTTTCTGGCCGAAAAGATGCCGGGCACCGATGCGATCCCCTTCCCGACCCCCGGCATGACCGGCGGCGAAATTGAGGTGCTGGGCTATCGCGGCATGAAGGAATACGAGCTGGCCTTTGACGGATTCAAGGTGGATACCGGCAACCTGTTGGGTGGCGTTCCCGGACAGGGTTTCAAGCAATTGATGCAGACGTTCGAATCTGCCCGCATCCAGACGGCGGCGCGGGCGGTGGGCGTGGCGCAATCGGCGCTGGAAGTGGGGATGAAATACGCCGAGGACCGCAAGCAGTTCGGCAAGGCCTTGATCGAGTTTCCGCGCGTGTCGGGGAAACTGGCGATGATGGCGGTTGAAATCATGGTCGCGCGGCAGCTGACTTATTTTTCTGCCTGGCAGAAGGATCACGACAAACGCTGCGACCTTGAGGCCGGGATGGCCAAGCTGCTGGGCGCGCGGGTGGCCTGGGCTGCGGCGGACAATGCGCTGCAGATCCACGGCGGCAACGGCTTTGCGCTGGAGTATCAGATTTCGCGGATCTTGTGTGATGCGCGGATTTTGAACATCTTCGAGGGCGCTGCGGAAATTCAGGCGCAGGTGATTGCGCGGCGGTTGCTGGATTAATCCGGCAAGACTGGCGCGCGCTTTGGCTTGGGCAGATAGGTTTCCACCATGGCGCGCTGCATCTTTTCTTCGGCCAGCAGCACCACCTGGGCGGCTGCGCGGGCATCCTCGCCTGCGTCGTGGTGGTCGAATTCGAGTGACAGTTGTTTCTTCAGGTGGCCAAGGCCATGGCCGCCGCTGCCCAACCATTCCGGCCAGGCCTTGCGGGCGATGGTGACGGAATTCACCCAGATCATCGGCGGCAAAGCGACCGCGTGCTGCGCGGCGGCGGCGTTCACCGCGCGCTGATCAAAGGTCGAATGCTGCACCAGCGGATGGCGGGTCATCAAAGGCGCCAGATGGGCCATGACGGCGGCAAAGTCGGGCTGGCCTTGGGTTTTTGCTGCAGAAATCCCGTGCAGTTGGGTGTTGAAAGCCGCGTAGTCACAAAGCGGGTCGACAAGCACGCTGAACGTGTCGATGCGGCCGAAGTGATCGACGCAGGCAAACCCCATCTGGCAAATGCTGTGCGCGGCGTTGTTGGCGGTTTCGACATCGAAAGCCACAAAGCGGTAATGGTCGAAATTGGCGGCAATGGTGGCGGGCAGCATCACGCGCCGCCCCGCGACGGGCGCAGGCTGCCCAAGCGGGGGTGCAGGCGGCCCGCGATGGCGAAAGCGGTCAGCAATCCAACTCCGGCGGCGGCAAAAACCCCGGGCAAGGGCGCGACCAACAGCACAAGCCAAGCGGCACCGGGCGTCAGGATGCCCGACACGTCGCGAAAGCTGGAGTAGACGGCCGACATCTCGGTGCGTTCGGATGGTTTGACGGCCATCATGAAGGGCAGGCCGCCGACGACATCCAGCAGCACCAGAAAGATCGAGGCCGAGGCCATGAACAGCACCGTGCCCCAGGGCAGGCCGGAGGACAGATAGGACGCCAGAAACAGCGACCCGCATAGGCCGAAGCCAAAGCGCACCGACACCCGCACTGACCGGCGGCGCACGGCGCGCAGCATCAGGGGTGACGCGAACAGCAGGGCGTTGGTGATCGACAAGGCGATGCCGCCGACCTTGTCGCCCAAGCCGTTCTCGATGCAGAAAATCGGCAGGTAGACCACATAGACCCACCAGCCGCAGGACCGCATCACAGCGAACAACCAGCCCGCAATCAGGCGCGGCTGTGCGAAAAACCGCCCCAGATAGGCGAGCGGATTCAGGGCTGGGCCACGCGCCCTGGTGATCTGCTTGCCATTGCCAAGCCGCAAGATCCAAAAGGTGGTCAGCAGCAGCAGCGCAAACGCTCCGGCCAGCAGGAACGGCGCGGGGGCCCAAAGATCGTGCAGCCAGACCCCCAGCATGGGCCCGATCGCCCAGGGCGCTGCCGAGTAAACCATTTGCGTCGATTGCACCCGGCCCAGATCGGCGCGCTTGATATAGTCCAGAACATAGGCGTTGAAGCACACAAAGGTCGTCGCCGTCGCCATGGCATTGCACATCACCGACAGCGGCACCGATGCAGGCGTGCCCCAGATTGCCAAAGCCATCCCGGCAAAATACAGCCCGCAGCCCAGCGAGAACATCCAGCGGCGCGGCACATAACTGGTGGCCCAAGGCACCATCAGCCCCCAGATCAGCGCCACGATCCCGGCGATAAAATAGGCCGAGGACGTCGATTCGGCATCACCGAGCGCATGGTAGACGGCCAAAGGCATGGCGGAAATCAGGGTGCCACGAACGGCGGCCTCCAGCCCTGCCAACAAAGCAAAATGCTGCACTTTCGGGGCGGGCGTGTGCGCAAGCGCGATCGGGATGTCATTGACGGCCATGATTGTCACAGTTGGACCCCGCACCCTGACCCGGTCTGTGCCGGACGCGACAGATCACGCCGATCCGCGACTATTTGGCCGCCTCGCGCAGCAACAGATCCATCAGGCGCTGCCGTGCCTCGGGCAGGGTGCGGCCGTTCAGAACAGGCTCCAGCCCACGGTTCAGGAAATGCCCGGTCACGGCCAGCCCCTGCACCAGCTCTGCCCCCAGCGCGGGTCCCTGCCCCAGCATCACCTGCGGCAAAGGCAGCAGCCGCGCGGCCCAATCGCCCGCACCCGCCCGGCTGACAGCGCGCCCGGTCTTTGGGCTGACATAGGCCAGATCATCGCGCGCGCCCGTTACGGCGCAACTGGACAGGTCCAGCCCATAGCCCAACTCATCCAGCAACAGCAGTTCCCAGCGCAGATAATCGGCGGGCCAATCCGATCCAGCTGCCATTTTGTCCAGCAAAGCCATGGTCATGCGCCACAGAATCGCATGTGCCTGCCGTTCGGGCAAAGCCACATGCAGCAAGGCGCAGACCGCATTCAGCCCGGCAAGGCCCAAACGATCCGCCAAGATCGCGGCCCGACTGCGCAGGGGTTCGGCGGTGAAGGTGCCGATGTGATCCTCCAGCCGCGCGCGCCATGTGACATCCAGCTGACTGCCCGGCTGCAACGTCGCCGCCATCTTGCGCGAGGCCCCGCCCCGCACAACCCCGGCATGACGCCCATGCGCCGCCGTGAACACCTCGATGATCGCGGCACTTTCGCCGTGCAACCGCACCGACAACAGCGCGCCTTCGTCCCGCCATTCCATCATGGACGGACTATCGGGCGGGCGGGCGGATCAGTCCAGCCCTTGTTGATCCAGCAGGGTGCGGCCCTGACGATCCTCGATCTCGATGATCCACAGATCGGGGTCGCGCGCGCGCTGACGTTTCAGCAGCGCGTCCACCTCGGATTCGGCCCCCTGCGCCAAGGTCACCCAGACCCGGCGTTCGGTTTGCAGATCGAATGAGCGTTGAAAGGCCTGCGCCTGACCGTCCAGCGTGGCCAGTTTCACCACCACGGCCCCGGCGGTGTCATCGCCGCGCGCGGTGACGTAATGGGGAATGTCCGACAACCGCAGCCGGGTCAGATAGGCGGCCACCCAGATGCCAGAGGCCAGACGGGCACCCGTCACACGTTGCCGTCTTTGAAATCGAGGCCCATCTCGGTGTAACGCTCGGGTTCGTCCTGCCAGTTTTCGCGGACTTTCACCTGCAGGAACAGATGCACGGTGCGGCCCAGAAATTCGGAAATATCGGCGCGCGCAGATTGGCCGATGCCCTTGATCGTTTCGCCCTTGTTGCCCAGCACGATGCCCTTGTGACCATCGCGCGACACATAGATGATCTGGTCAATCCGCGTGCTGCCATCGGGTTTGTCCTCCCATTTTTCGGTTTCCACCGTCAGTTGGTAGGGCAATTCTTCGTGCAAACGCAGGGTCAGCTTTTCGCGGGTCATTTCGGCGGCAATCATGCGCATGGGCAGATCGGCGATCTGATCTTCGGGGTAGAACCAAGGCCCGTTTGGCAGCTGATCCGCCAGCCATTCGCGCAGGTCTTTGACGCCATAGCCTTTTTCGGCCGAGATCATGAAGGTTTTGGCGAAGGGAAACGCGGTGTTCATCTTTTCGGCCAAGGCCAGCAGCACCTCGGCCTTCACCCGGTCGATCTTGTTGATCGCCAGCGCCACCTGAATGCCCTGTGGGATCTGGTCCTTCATGCGGTCGATGATGCTTTCCACGCCCTCGGTCAGGCCCCGGTTCGCCTCGATCAGCAGCACGATCAGATCGGCGTCGGCGGCACCGCCCCATGCGGCCTTGACCATGGCGCGGTCCAGACGGCGGCGGGGGCGGAACAGGCCGGGGGTGTCGACGAAGACAATCTGCGCCGCCCCCTCCATCGCCACGCCGCGAATGCGGGTGCGGGTGGTCTGCACCTTATGCGTCACGATCGACACTTTGGCGCCGACCATGCGGTTCAGCAGCGTCGATTTGCCAGCGTTCGGCTCACCAATCAGGGCAACAAACCCGGCGCGGGTGCCGGGGCCGTCAGGCATGCGGGCGAGTGGGGCATCAGTCATCAGAATTCTCCATCCGGGCCAGAAGGGCGCGGGCTGCGGCCTGTTCGGCCACGCGTTTCGATCCGGCGCGGGCGTGTTCGGCCTCGCCGCTTGCCAGTTGCACCTCGACGGTGAACATCGGTTGGTGGTCGGGGCCTTCGCGGCCTTGTTCGGTGTAGAGCGGTGGCGGCATGCCGCGCGCCTGCGCCCATTCCTGCAGCGAGGTTTTCGGGTCACGGGCGTCTTGTTCCACGGCACCGATGCGGCTGCCCCACAGGCGCAGGATCAGGGCGCGGGCAGCGTCAAAACCGCCGTCTTGATAAACGGCGGCGATCACCGCCTCCATCGCATCGCCCAGCAACGCCTCTTTGCGGCGACCGCCAGAGAGCATTTCGGACCGGCCGAGTTTCAGCACATCACCCAGACCCACATCGCGGGCGACCTCGGCGCAGGCCTCTTTGCGCACCAGCGCGTTGAAGCGGGGGGCGAGTTGGCCTTCTGACGCGGCGGTGTCGGCGGTCAGCAGCGCCTCGGCCATCACCAGACCCAAGACGCGGTCGCCCAGAAACTCCAGCCGCTGATTGTCGGGCCGTGTGGGCGAGGACAGCGAGGCATGGGTGACGGCGCGCAGCAGCAGTTCTGGCGCGCGGAACGGATGCCCGATGCGCGCCTCAAATGCCTTGAGTTCGGTCGAAAGCCGCACGCGCCGTCCTATTCCACCGCTTTGAAGAAACGGTCTGAGCGCCAAGTCCAGAAATACAGCATCGAAGCACCAGCAGACGAGAACATGATCCGATCCGCGCGGCCGATCAGGAATTCGGCGGGCACGAAACCAACGCCGCCCACGGCTTGGGCAAAGCGGCTGTCCTGAGAATTGTCGCGGTTGTCGCCCATGAAGAAATAGTTGCCTTCCGGCACGGTGAACACATCGGTGTTGTCGGCAAAACCATCGGGTTCGATGTTCAGAACAGCATGGCTGCGACCCTCGGGCAGGGTTTCAATCGACCGCGACTTTGAGCAGATCGCGCCGTCGCCGACCACGTCGTTTTCGCAACGCGGGCGGTTTTTCATGGGGCCTTGCGGCTCCATCAGTTCTTCGAAAACGCCATCCGGCACCTGCGGGGCCGCCGCGCCGTTGATGTAAAGCACGCCGTCTTTGACCTGAATGGTGTCGCCGGGCAGACCGATCAGGCGCTTGACCATATCGGACCCGTTGACCGGGTGGCGGAACACCACCACGTCGCCGCGGACCGGTTCAGAGGCCAGAATCCGGCCCGAGAAGGGGCAAAGCGCAAAGGGGCAGGAATATTTCGAATAGCCGTAGGCCATCTTGTTGACGAAGATGAAATCCCCGATCAGCAACGTGCTTTTCATCGATTCCGAGGGAATCCAGAACGGCTGAAAGAACAAAGACCGGAACAGACCCGCGATCAGCAGCGCGTAGACCACGGTTTTCACCGTCTCGACGATGCCGCCTTCACTGTTTGCCTTGCTGGCCATTGGTCGCTCCGTTGTAAGGTTTGGCGCTACATGCGCGCGGGCGCGGCGTGAGTCAAGTTCACGCAGGCGCTTCGGCCGGGATCGGGCGGGCCTCTATCACCACAAAGGCCTGCGCCCATGGGTGATCATCGGTCAGGGTGACGTGGATCAACGCGGAATGCCCCGGCGGGGTCATCTGAGCCAACCGCTCTGCCGCCCATCCGGTCAGCTGCATCACGGGTTGGCCCGAAGGCAGGTTGGAGACAGCCATATCCTTCCACGCAATGCCCATCCGCAACCCAGTGCCGAGCGCCTTGGAGCAGGCCTCTTTCGCGGCCCAGCGTTTGGCATAGGTGGCGGCGATGGCGCGCGGGCGGCTTTCGGCCTTGCGCTGTTCATGATCGGTGAAGACGCGGGTCTTGAAGCGATCCCCATAGCGGGCCAAGGTCGCCTCTATCCGTTCAATATTCGCAAGGTCGGAGCCGATTCCAAGGATCATGAGGACGCGGCCGCGCGGTTTTGCGAGGGCGTCACGGCTAAAGCCCCCGCGCCTGATCCATCAGGCGGCGCATTTCCTCGATCGCCGGGCCAAGACCCACGTAAACTGCTTCGCCGATCAGGAAATGGCCAATGTTCAACTCCCGCACCTGCGGGATCGCGGCGATGGGGGCGACGTTGTCATAGGTCAGGCCATGGCCGGCGTGAACCTCAAGGCCCAAGCTGTCGGCAAGGGCAGCACCTTTGACCAGGGCAGCCAGTTCGGCGTCGGCCTCGGCCATGCGGCCTTCGGCATGAAGCTCGGAGTAAAGCCCGGTGTGCAGTTCGACCACAGCGGCACCGATGCGGGCGGATGCCTCGATCTGGCGCGCGTCATGGCCAATGAACATCGACACCCGACAGCCTGCATCGCGCAAGGGTGCGATGAACCGGGCGAGACGGGTTTCGTCGCCTGCCACATCAAGCCCGCCCTCGGTCGTGCGTTCTTCGCGCTTTTCCGGCACAAGGCAGACGGCATGTGGACGCAAGCGCAGCACGATTTCGGCCATCTCATCGGTTGCGGCGCATTCAAAGTTCAGCGGAATGCCGATGCCTGCCTGCAGCGCCTCCATATCTGCGTCACGGATGTGGCGACGATCTTCGCGCAAATGAGCGGTGATGCCGTCGGCCCCTGCCGCCTCGGCCAGCAAGGCAGCGCGCAGCGGATCGGGCCAGGCACAGCCGCGCGCATTGCGCACGGTGGCCACATGGTCAATGTTCACGCCCAGTCTTTGCTTTTCCATCGTCTTTTCCTTAGGTTATCGGGCCGCCGCCCTCACCTTTGTCATGCTCACGGTGCGGGCGCAGGCGGGCTGCGGCCTCCACCAAAGTCGCCTTCAGCTTGCGCCGACGCTCGCGACGTTCGTCCGCTTTGGCGTGGCGGGCCTTTTGATAGGCCTGCACCACAGGAATGGTCACATAATACGCCACCAGCGAAATCAAGATGCCCGGGATCAGTGCGCCAATGAAATAGGGCAGATAGATGTCATGCCAGAACTGGATCAACCCACCCCATTGCATGCGGTCGTCGGTGAAGATCGCCTCGATGTTGCGCCACAGATCGTGGCCAGCCCGACCAAAGGCACGGCCAATCTCGCCCGCCGAAAGCGGCGCCTCCACCCCCAACAGCCAATGGCCAAGCGACATTGCGAAGACCGCAAAGAACGGCGTGGTGACCGGGTTGGTGTTGAAGGTTCCCAGAAGGGCCGCCAACACGTTGCCGCGCATCAGACGCGCCGCCGCCCAAGCGCCCGCGAACTGCAACCCCGGCAGCGGCAGGAACCCAATCAATGACCCGGCAAAGATGCCACGGGCGATTCGGTGCGGCTCGTCGGGAAGGCGGCTCATGCGGTGGATGACATAGCGTGTGGCCCGACGAAATCCGCCCCGAGGGTAGATCATCTCGCGCAGCCACGCGAGCCAGCCCAACGGTTTGCGACGCTTGAAGACCACTTTGGCCTTGTCCTTCCTAATCCCCGATAAGGTCAGGGTTTTCTTGTCATATCCCGATGGCGTGACACCTGCGCGACATCGGTTTCAGCCTCTAGTGCCGTCATGACCATGTGCAGATGTTCGACGTCGCGCAAGTCCACATCAATGATCAGCCGGTAAAAATCCGGTTTGCGTTCTGTGAAGCGCAAGTCAGATATGTTGGCCTTCTGCTCTCCAATCAAGGTGCAAATGCGACCCAAGACGCCAGCGTCGTTGGAAATCGCCACATCAAGGCTGACGGTGTTGACCGACGCATGCCGGCCAGAGTGCCAATGCAGATCGACCCAGCGGTTGGGTTGCTCTTCGAACTCTTCCAAAGCCGGGCAGTCGATGGCGTGGATGATCACGCCCTGACCGCGATAGGTGATGCCGACAATGCGTTCGCCCGGCACCGGTTGGCAGCAGGGCGCGCGGCGGAAGGTCTGGTCGGCGGTCAGGCCAGCGACGGCGCGGGTGCTGTCCACCTCGTCGCCCGCGACCCGTGCCAGTTCGGGATAAAGGGTTTCCACCACTTTGCGCGCGGTCAGTTCAGCCGATCCCAGACGGGCCAGCAGATCGGCCTCATCCGCCAGACCCAGCATCTTGGCGGCGGTGCGCAGGGCCTTGTCGGAAGCCTTCTTGCCGACATGTTCAAAGGCAGCGCGGGCCAGTTCATGGCCAAGACGCACGAAACGACCACGATCCTCTTCGCGCAGAGAACGGCGGATGGCAGCCTTGGCGCGGCCCGTGGTGACAATATCAATCCATGACGCCTGCGGTTTCTGACCCTCGGCGGTGATGATTTCGACCGACTGGCCATTCTTCAGTCGGGTCCAAAGCGGCACACGGATGCCGTCAATCTTGGCCGACACGCAGGAATTGCCGATGCGGGTGTGGATGGAATAGGCATAGTCCAAGGGCGTCGCGCCGCGCGGCAGCTGCACCACATCGCCCTTGGGGGTGAAGCAGAACACCTGATCGGAGTACATTTCCAGTTTGACGTTTTCCAGAAACTCGTCGTGGTCGCCCTCGTCCAGACGTTCGGTCATCGAGGCGATCCACTTGGCCGGATCAACCGCAAAGGGATTCTTGGCGCGCACGCCTTCGCGGTAGGACCAATGGGCGGCCACGCCCGCCTCGGCCACTTCGTGCATCTCGCGGGTGCGGATCTGCACCTCGACACGTTTGCCGTCACGCCCCGACACGGTGGTGTGGATGGACCGATAGCCGTTGGTTTTCGGCTGGCTCAGATAATCCTTGAACCGCCCCGGCACGGCGCGCCAGCGTTGGTGGATCACGCCGAGGATGCGATAGCAGTCGCCGACATTGTCACAAATCACGCGAAACCCGTAGATGTCGGACAGGCGCGAAAACGCCAGATCTTTCTCCTGCATCTTGCGCCAGATCGAGTAGGGCTTTTTGGCGCGGCCATAAACGTCGGCGTCGATCTGCTTCTTCTCAAGTTCAGACCGGATATCGGCGGTGATCTGATGCACCACGTCGCCGGATTCGCGTTGCAAGGTCAGGAACCGGCGGATGATGGAATTGCGGGCCTCGGGGTTCAGCACGCGGAAAGACAGGTCTTCCAACTCCTCGCGCATCCATTGCATGCCCATGCGGCCTGCAAGGGGTGCAAAGATTTCCATGGTTTCGCGGGCCTTTTGCGCCTGCTTTTCCGGCTTCATGGATTTGATCGTGCGCATGTTGTGCAGACGGTCGGCCAGTTTGACCAGAATCACCCGCAGGTCTTTGGACATCGCCATGAACAGCTTGCGAAAGTTTTCCGCCTGCTGCGATTCGGTCGAGGACAATTGCAGGTTGGTCAGCTTGGTGACGCCATCGACCAGTTCGGCCACCTCTTCGCCAAACAGGCGGGCCACTTCGGCATAGGTGGATTTGGTGTCTTCGATCGTGTCGTGCAGAAGGGCTGTGATGATGGTGGCATCGTCGAGATGCTGCTCGGTCAGGATGGCGGCGACGGCGACGGGGTGGGTGAAATACGCCTCACCCGACTTGCGCCATTGGCCCTCGTGCATGTCCAGACCGTAGGCATAGGCCTTGCGGATCAGATCGGCGTTGCAGCGGGGGTTGTAGTTGCGAACAAGGGCGATGAGGTCTTCAACGTCGATCATCACCGCCCCGCAATGCCCCTTTGGGGGTTAAAGTTCGCGCGATTAAAGCTCGCCTTGGGCTTCCATCAACGCACGCAGCAGCTTTTCTTCGGACATGTCATCCTGCATCGGACGGTCAATTTCACCCGACATCAACAAAGCCATCTGGTCTTCTTCCGGCTCATCGACCTCGATCTGGGTCTGATGACCTTCGATCATCCGCTCGCGCAGGCTGTCGGCCAGCTGGGTCTCTTCCGCGATTTCGCGCAGAGCCACGACCGGGTTCTTATCGTTGTCACGATCCACGGTGGCAGCAGAGCCAGCCTGAATTTCGCGGGCGCGATGAGCGGCAAGCAGCACCAGTTCGAACCGGTTCGGAACCTTGTCAACGCAATCTTCAACCGTCACGCGGGCCATAATGGACTCCAGTAGGGCTTGGGGGCTTTGGAAAGGCCTATTTAAGCGCGATGGCGGGGCTTGACAAGCGCATAATCAATCAGATGCATCAGGGCGCAGCGCGACGACCTGCGCCACCTCTGCCTGCGGCAGCGCCGCCAACATCTGCACGACGGTTTTGCCCAGCAGGGGATGGCACCAACCGGGGGCCACATCGGCCAGCGGCACCAGAACGAAGGCACGGTCCTGCATGCGGGGATGCGGCAAGATCAGACGGTCCGGGGTAGCGTGGCGTTGTTGATCTGCGGGCATCTTCAGCCAGTGTTGCACCGTGTCAGCGTCGGGCAAAACCGAATCGTCCAGTGCCAGCAAATCAAGGTCCAGGGTCCTCATGCCCCAACGTGTCGCACGTTCTCGGCCAAATTGTGCCTCAACTTTGTGCAGGATTCGCAAAACATCCGCGGCGGTCTGTCTGTGACCCAACGGAATGCTTGCGGCGGCATTGATGTAGTCCGGGCCCGCGCCAGTTGGAAAACATGGCGTTTGGTAAAGGTTGCTCAGTCGGCCGACGGGCAGCCCTTCGGCGGAAAGTGCCGCAACGGCCCCGATAACGGCTTGTGCAGGCGACAAACCGCCAAAATCCAGATTTGCACCAAATGCAATCAGGGCGTGCTTTCCAGTGATCATCGTCAGTGCTACTTTATTCTTTAGGGTGTCATGCCCGTCTTTTGGGTGTCTTGCCCGGCAGTGTTTTTCGCTGCTATCCACCGGGAACTTCATCCGAATTACCTACATTAGGTAGGTCGCTCACGGAAGTTCGATTGAGGGACAGTTTTTTTCGAGGGGAACGCTAATGTTTTACAAAGATGATCGGCTCGCGCTGTTCATTGATGGATCGAACCTTTACGCGGCCGCAAAGGCTTTGGGGTTCGACATCGACTACAAGCTTCTGCGTCAAGAGTTCATGCGTCGCGGCAAATTGCTGCGTGCCTTCTACTACACTGCGCTGCTTGAGAATGACGACTATTCACCCATCCGTCCACTGGTTGATTGGCTGCACTACAACGGCTTCACCATGGTGACAAAGCCAGCCAAGGAATACACTGACAGCCAAGGCCGCCGCAAGGTCAAGGGCAACATGGACATCGAGTTGACGGTCGACGCGATGGAGCTTGCACCGCGTGTCGATCACGTTGTGATCTTCTCGGGCGACGGCGATTTCCGGCCCTTGGTCGAAAGCCTGCAGCGGCAGGGCGTGCGGGTTTCCGTTGTGTCCACCATCCGCAGCCAACCGCCGATGATCGCCGACGAATTGCGCCGCCAGTGCGACAACTTCATCGAGTTGGACGAATTGCGTGATGTGATCGGGCGTCCACCGCGCGAACCGCGTCTGGAACGTGAGGAATTGTCGGTCGAGGTCAAGTGACATCGGCCGAAACAGCGCAAAAGCCGGGGCAGGAAACTGCTCCGGCTTTTGCATCCGCGCCTTCCCGTGATTTCGATGGTGGGCTGTTGGAACGGCACGTTTTCACCCTGACCCGTGCCGATGCGCTTGCCTATCTGAGATTGCGCCGGGAATGGTCAGGACGCGCGAAATGGGCGCTGGGCGTCTGGTTCATCGCAGGGGGCGCGGTCTTTGGCCTGCTGCCAGATCCGGTTGCCGGACCGCAGGGCTCCTGGCAAAACTGGGGCGTGTTTCTGGTGGTGCTGGCGGTGCAATTTGCGCTTCTGCTGATCGCGATGCAGATCTGGCAGCACTGGCGCGCGGCGCGGATGGTGCCGGTGCCGCGTCCGGGGGAGTATGAGGAATGGATCGACTGCATCGCAGGGTCCGAAATTGACAGCGAAGAGACGGCCTATCTGTCGCCTGAATTGATCGGGCAGGTTCTGGACTCGCCAACGCATATCTTCGTGCTCAGCCACAATTCCCCCATCGTGATCCCCAAACGCGCCTTTGCCAGCCCCGACGCGGCGCAACGGGTGGTGGAGCGGCTGCACGAATTGGCGGCCGGGCCGTTTTACTTTGAGCCGCAAGACTAGACGGCTGCGCATCGGCGGCTTAGGTCTGTGTCAAACGCGAGAACCAAGATGCCCCAACTGACCCTGTACCTTGCCGCCCCGCGCGGTTTCTGCGCCGGCGTGGACCGCGCCATCAAGATCGTTGAACTGGCGATCGAGAAATGGGGCGCGCCGGTTTATGTGCGCCACGAGATCGTGCACAACAAATTCGT
>JBIHZO010000306.1:0-4628 GCA_044231405.1 Cypionkella sp.
GTCGGGGCACCGGAATGGGGCAGTTGTCTGACATGGCTTTCATGGTGTCAGGGCCTGTCAGAGCCTGTTTTGGTTGCGGGTTTGCAAGAATTGCCCATCCCTACCTGTTCGACACCCTCCGCAACCCTGCCGAAGCCGCCGACCGCATTCGTCCAGCTTTGGAAGAGCGTCAATGGCTGTTGGGCGACCAGTTCAGCACAACTGCGCTGATGGTGCTTTCGCCCTATGGGTGGCTCGGCAACACCCCCATGATCCGTCGTTCAGGATTGGGTGGCGTGCTGCATGGCCAGACCCTTGCCTTTGCGCGCACTGGGGACATCTGCACAACGCATGTTGTCGGCCTGAACCTGGGGACTCCCGTGCAAGCGGGGGCCTTCACCTTTGCCAGTTGCACGGCAAATACCCCCCCAGTGGCGTTGGCCACCAGAAACGCACAGACGAAGGCATGGACCACAGATGGGTCAAGCCGCACCGCATGTGTCTCTATCTGTTCGGAAATGATATCCAAGGCGACCGCGCCACCAAAGGTTGGCCCGCGGCCACGACAATGCGGGCGGCGGCAGAAGCCGAGAAGCATATCACCGATAAAGCCATTCCCGTGGCGAGCGCGAAGCTCCATTCTTACTGGGTTCACGGAGGCTGCCAAAGCTCGATCGGATTGCCTTCGGGATCATGAACGCGGACGAAACTGCCCCATTCGCCATCCCACTCGGCCCGCGTCTCCACCGCGATACCGGCGGCCGCAAGCGCCAAAATATGGGCCGTCAGATCGTCGGTGCGCAGGTTCAGCATGCAAGACTTATTGGTGGGAAAATAATCACTTTCCTTGCGGAAAGGTGCGAGGACTGTGGGACCAGCCTGCTGCATCCAAGGTGCCCCGCCCGAGGTAATGCCAAAATGCTGGCTGTACCAAGCCGCCAGTTTTTCGGGGTCTACCGCGCGGAAGAGAAATCCACCGATTCCTGTGATCTGCATCGCTCCAATCCCCAAACAAAGGAAAAGGGTTGCCCCTGCGGACAACCCTGTCAAGCGTTTGCAGAAGTTGCAGGTCTTGTGATCAGGCGTTGACGCTGTCTTTCAGCGCCTTGGCGATCGAGAATTTGACCATCTTGTCAGCGGCTTTGGTCACAGTTTCTCCGGTGGCGGGGTTACGCACCTGACGTTCAGGACGCTCGCGGCAGGCGACCTTGCCCAGCCCCGGCAGAGTGATCGAACCGCCAGCGGCCACTTCCCGCACAATCACTTCGGCAATCGCGGTCAGCGCTGCGCCCGCGGTCTTCTTGTCCGAGCCCATGGCCTCGGCAAGCGCGGCGATCAGTTGCGACTTCGTCATCGGTTTCGACATCTTTTTTCCCTCGTTCCAGCCACCGCTGTCTGCTGCGGGGCCATGTTCATGCCTTTGTGGCCAATACCGCCGCTTCACACGGATTTGCGCCGAATGGCAAGCGTTTTTCGCTTGTTTTCGGCCTAAACCATAATGTCAAAGGAAAGCCGTCTCTTCAAAACTGCGCAACTTTCGGCTGTGAATTCTCTCTATCGGCATGTCACGGAGGCGCTCCATCGCCCGGATGCCAATCTGCAAATGGCGCGAGACTTGGGTCTTGTAAAACTCACTCGCCATGCCGGGCAGTTTCAACTCGCCGTGCAGCGGTTTATCAGACACGCACAGCAAAGTGCCGTAAGGCACACGGAACCGAAAGCCGTTGGCGGCAATCGTCGCGCTTTCCATATCCAGCGCGATAGCACGCGATTGCGACAGGCGGCGCACCGGCCCAGATTGGTCGCGCAGTTCCCAGTTGCGGTTGTCAATCGTGGCGACGGTCCCGGTCCGCATGATCCGCTTCAACTCATACCCATCCAGCTGTGTGACTTCGGCCACCGCCTCCTGCAGGGCGATCTGAATCTCCGCCAGCGCCGGGATCGGCACCCAGATCGGCAGATCATCGTCCAGCACGTGATCTTCGCGCAGATAGGCATGGGCGAGGCAGAAATCACCCAAGGATTGCGAATTGCGCAGCCCCGCGCAGTGACCGACCATCAGCCACGCATGTGGGCGCAGCACCGCGATGTGGTCGGTGGCGGTTTTGGCGTTCGAAGGTCCAACCCCGATGTTCACCAGAGTGATCCCATTCCCGTCGGCCCGTTTCAGGTGATAGGTTGGCATCTGCGGCAGCTTTATCGTGGGATGGATCACCCCGTCCGGCGTGGTGATGATCTGGTTTCCGGTTGCGACAAAGGCCGTGTAGCCCTGCGAAGGATCAGCCAAAGCCGCGCGGGCAATCGACTCGAACTCATCGACATAGAACTGATAATTGGTGAACAGCACATGGTTCTGGAAATGGGTCGCATCTGTCGCGGTGTAATGCGACAGGCGGGCAAGACTGTAATCCACGCGCTGCGCCGTAAACGGTGCCAAGGGCTGCGAGCCATCGGCATTATGGGTGCGGGTGCCATTGACGATATCGTCATTCGTGGTTGCCAGATCGGGCACGTCAAAGACGTCGCGCAGACTGAACTCCAACACGCCCTCTTGCGGCACCGACACCAGCGGGTTGCCTGCTACCGCGAAATGTACCGGCATGGGTGTGTTGGAGAGACCAATCTGAACCGGAACGCCGTGGTTGTGCATCAGCAATTCAAGCTGTTGAATCAGATAGTTGCGAAACAGATCGGGGCGGGTGATCGTGGTCGCATAGGTGCCGGGGCCAGAGACATGACCAAAGGACAGGCGGCTGTCGGTCTTGGCGTGGCTGGAAACGGTCAAGCGGATTTCTGGATAATAGGCGCGGATGCGTCTGCCGGGCTTGCCTGCGGTGACGGCGGCGCTGAAATGGCGCGACAGAAATTCGGTGGCTTCGGAATACAGCTGTTCCAGCCGGCTGACGGCTTCGGCGGCGTCTGTAAAGGCTTGGGGTGCAGCGTGTTCTGGCACAAAAACCAGAGCGGGATCGTCATTCATGGCTCATCTTCTTCATTTTGATCGGGCATCTAAGGCCGAAGTGTGCCTTTTCGCAAGTGAAGTCTTGGTGACGGCAGTCAGACGGTACGGAACATGGCAATGGGCGCGCGATCACAGCCGTGTTCAGCATTGAGTGCGCGCGCGGCCTGACCGTAAACCTCGACCTCTATCAGGTGCAAATCGTGGATTGCGCCCGAGGACTGCAAGCGCTGCAATTCCTTGTCAAACCCCGCCGCCGTCCACACACGTTCATTGACCGACAGCGCAAATAACGCGCCGGGTGCCGCCACTGCCAGCAAGGGTCCAAACACCGGTCCCACATGCCCGGCCGTAAAGGTGCCCGAACTGAAGATGCCCTTGTATCGGGAGGCCAAAGGCAGGGGCTGCGTCACATCTGCCTGCACCAAATCCCGATAAACGCCCTTTTCAGCCGCGCGACCCAGGATCTCCGGCGAAAAGTCGATGCCGTCAATCGGCCCGTCAAAGCCCATCCGCCGCAGTTCAAATGCCAGCAAACCGGTCCCCGCACCCACGTCCAGAACCGGCCCAACGCCACCCGCCGCCAAAAAGGCTCCGGCAACGTGCCCCGGCAAGCGATACTGCATCTTTGTGACAAAGCACGCCTCATAACTGGCCGCCCAGTCACGGTAAAGCCGCAGCGTTTCGTCAGGCCCGCGCGCTGTCAGGGCAGATGTCAGGTCTGGAAGTGTCATCGCCTGATCAGTCCACGGATCGCAGTAAAAATCAATCGTCTTGCGGCTTTGCCTGGCACCGCCGATAGTGGCGTGATGAACACCTTGCTTTCCCTTGGTCACGGCTATTCCGCACAGGTGCTGGCGGCGCGGCTGATCCCTTTGGGCTGGACAGTGATCGGCACCACGCGAAGCGCTGACCGCATTCCCGCGATGGAAAAGGCCGGCACAGAGCCGCTTTTGTGGCCCGGTGATCTTGCACCCGCGTTGGCGCGTGCCACCCATATTCTGGCCTCGGCTGCGCCGGACGGCAGTGGCGATCCGTTTCTGCACAGTGCCCTTGAGACGATCCGTCAGGCCAACCCGGTTTGGGTCGGCTACCTCTCGACGACCGCCGTTTATGGTGACCACCAAGGCGGTTGGGTTGATGAATCCACTCCAGTGAACCCGCAATCCGTTCGCGCCGTGCAGCGGGTTCTGGCCGAACGGCAGTGGCTGGCGACAGGCCTGCCCGTGCATGTCTTCCGGCTGGCGGGCATTTACGGCCCCGGTCGCGGCCCGTTTGAAAAGGTGCGCGACGGGTCGGCACGTCGGATCATCAAGCCAGAGCAGGTGTTCAGTCGCATTCATGTCACCGATATTGCGGCAACCCTGCTGGCCTCGATCCAACACCCCAATTCTGGCGCGATCTACAACGTCTGCGACAATGAGCCGGCCCCGCCCGAAGACGTGCTGGCCTATGCCGCCACACTTCTGGGCCTGCCAGAGCCTCCGACCGTGGCTTATGCCGACGCCGACTTGACCCCAATGGCGCGCAGCTTTTACGCCGAGTCAAAGCGGGTGCGGAACGACCGCATACAGGCCGAACTGGGCGTCCAACTGGCCTATGCCAGCTATCGTGAGGGGTTGGCCGCGCTACTGGCGCAGAACGGATAATGTCACGCTTGCTCAAATTCAGCGCTTGGCCGGGGTTGAAA
>JBIHZO010000030.1:0-14555 GCA_044231405.1 Cypionkella sp.
CCAAAGCTGCGATCGATGAGAGTTTTCAAGCTGATGTAGGTGGCTTTGGAGCGTTCAAACGAGAAAATGCGAGCGACGATCGTGTTCCAGATGGTTTCATTCAGGAACACCACCAACAGCAGGGCGGCGTAGACCCAGACCGGAGTGCCTTGCGGGATGGTGCCGACGAAGATCGAGGCAAACAGCACGGCCGGCTTGGGGTTGGCCAGTTGGGTGATCAGGCCAAGGCGAAAGGCCGAAGCTGCGCTGCGCGGCGGGCGGCCCGTTTCGCGCATGTCCAGCGGCTGATCGGCCGATTTCCACATGCCATAAGCCATGTGGATCAGGTAGGCACCACCGAGGATTTTCAGCGCCCAAAGCAGGGTCGGGGCGGCCTGAAACACCAGATTGAGACCAAAGAGCGCGGCCATCGCCCAGATCACGCCGCCCGCACCGATACCCAATGCAAGGAAAAACCCGGTGCGCAGGCCTTCGGTGACACCCGTGCGCGCCGACATGAGGACGGCAGGACCCGGGCTGATCGCGGCCAGAAGGTGGAGAAATGCCACCGCAAGGAAGGCCGCCAGTGTCATTCCTTGCGTCCCGTGACCACGTCAATATCCGGGGCATCGACGGCTTTCATGCCAACAACATGATAGCCTGCGTCAACATGCAGGTTTTCACCCGTCGTCCCTGAGCCCAGATCTGACAAAAGGTACAAGGCGGCTTTGCCGACCTCTTCCTGCGTGACGTTGCGGCGCAGGGGCGAGTTCAGTTCATTCCACTTCATGATGTAACGGAAATCGCCAATGCCAGAGGCGGCCAGCGTCTTGATCGGACCGGCGGAGATCGCATTGACGCGGATGCCGTCTTTGCCAAGGTCTTCCGCCATATATTTCACCGAAGCCTCAAGCCCCGCCTTGGCGATGCCCATCACGTTGTAATGCGGCATCACCTTCTCGGCGCCGTAATAGGTCAGCGTCAGCAAGCTGCCACCGGGGTTCATCATGGCGCTTGCACGGCGGCACACGGCCGTGAAGGAATAGACCGAAATGTCCATCGTCATCAGAAAGTTGGCGCGGCTGGTGTCAACGTAGCGGCCCCGCAACTCGGCTTTGTCGGAAAAGCCGATGGCGTGGACCAGAAAATCGATCTTGCCCCAGAGTTGTTCCAGATGCGCAAAAAGAGTATCGATCGAGGCCTCATCCGCCACGTCACATTCGACGAACTCTTTCATGCCGATGGACGCGGCCAGCGGTTCGACCCGCTTTTTCAGCGCATCACCTTGATATGAAAAGGCAATCTCTGCGCCTTGCGCGGCAATGGCCTGCGCGATCCCCCAAGCGATGGATTTGTCGTTGGCCAGCCCCATGATGAGCCCGCGTTTTCCTGCCATTAGTCCGGTTGACATTCGGTCTTCCCCGCCCACCCTTGAATATTGAAAAGATGTGTAGGCGAAAGGTCGCGGCGCATCAAGGGCGCGGGCAGATCTCGCGCGCGGACAGAGAGGACAGACCATGACAGAGAGAGACGGCATTTTCGCGGGCGACGACCCGTTTGTGATAGCGCAACGCTGGTTGGCCGAGGCGGTGGACAGCGAGGTGAATGATCCCAACGCGATTGCCTTGTCGACAGTGGACCCGGACGGAATGCCCAATGCCCGCATGGTGCTGCTGAAGGACATCGAGCCGGACGCCTTTGTGTTTTACACCAACTATGGGTCGGCCAAGGCGAAGGAGCTGGACGGGGCAGGCAAGGCGGCTTTTGTCATGCACTGGAAATCTTTGCGCCGACAGATAAGGGTGCGCGGGCTGGTGAGCCGCGAAGAGGGCGCGCCCGCAGATGCCTATTACGCCAGCCGGAGCCTTAAATCCCGTCTTGGCGCATGGGCCAGCCAACAATCGCAGCCGTTGACGTCGCGCACCGCCTTGATGGCCGAAGTGGCGAAGATCACTGCAACCCATGGGATGAACCCAAAGCGACCGCCGTTCTGGGGAGGCTTTCGCATCGTCCCCTTGGAGTTGGAGTTCTGGGCGGACGGCGCGTTCCGGTTGCATGATCGCTTCCGCTGGACTCGCCCATCGGTAGAAAAAGCGTGGGAAATCAACCGACTAAACCCGTGAATTTCACGCTTCGTGAACGGCGCTGTGCAAAAATAGCCAATAAATGCACTTGCAACGGACATCGGATTGCCGTCATGACTTGCGCTAGGGGCTCTATCTGGGGAAACGGTCCTACAAATGACTGATGATGAATTGGACGTGCAGATCCTGCACGGACGCGTGAAGTGGTTCGATCCGACCAAGGGGTTTGGGTTCATAGTGGCGGAAGGGTCTTCCGCCGATGTTCTGTTGCACGCCAACGTGTTGCGGAACTATGGCCAAAGTTCTGTTGCGGATGGGGCCGGGATCACTGTGAAGGTGCAGCAAACGCCGCGGGGCGTTCAAGCGGTTGAGGTCGTCAGGATCGAACCGCCGCTAGGAGGGGTTTTCCCGCTGGGCGAGGAAACCGCGATGGCGTCGCCCGAAGAATTGGCGGCTTTGCCTTTGGAACCTGCGCGCGTGAAATGGTTCGACAAGGGCAAGGGCTTTGGCTTTGCCAATGTCTTTGGTCGCGAGGAAGATGTGTTCGTGCATGTCGAGGTGCTGCGGCATTCCGGCTTTGCCGACCTATCGGCGGGCGAGGCCGTGTGTCTGCGCATCGTCGATGGCAAACGTGGGCGTATGGCGGTGCAGGTGTTGTCATGGGAAACTTCGGTACGCGGCTGATTGCGTTGCTTTTGGGTCTGGCCCCGGTTGGGGCCGCCCAAGCCGCCTGCGTGGACACGGCGGTGGAAATGCGCGGGCCTTCGGGCACGCAGAGGTTCACTGTGGAAGTGGCCGATGAGGTGGCCGAGCAATCGCAGGGCCTGATGTTTCGGGAAAAGATGGCGACATCGGCGGGGATGCTGTTTGTGTTCCCCAAGCCCAAGCATGCGCAGTTCTGGATGCGCAACACGCTGATTCCCTTGGATATGATTTTTGCCGATGCCACCGGTCTGGTGACTCGGGTGCATCCGAATGCCATTCCGCATGACGAATCCCCGATTGATGGCGGCGACGGTGTGGTTTTTGTGCTGGAAATCAACGGCGGATTGGCCGCGCGCTTGGGAATCACCGAAGGCAGCCAGATGCGCCACCCTTTGATTGCACAAAGCAGTGCCATTTGGCCCTGTTCTGGTGACTAACGGCTTTTCATCGCCAGCAAAGCAGCGTAAGACGCATTCAGTCGGGGCGTAGCGCAGTCTGGTAGCGCATCTGGTTTGGGACCAGAGGGCCGGGGGTTCAAATCCTCTCGCCCCGACCAATTTCCCAAGATTTGGCATGTGGCGGCGGATGCCCCATATACAAGGCCAACCGGGAGACCTCTCATGAAATTTGACAACAGTTACGCGCGCGATATGCCGGGAACTTACCTGCGGCTGGCGCCCGATGTGGCCCCCGCGCCGGAGGTGGTCGCGCTCAATCTGGATCTGGCGCGCGATCTTGGGCTGGGTGATTTGCCCGAAGCCGCCGCGTGGTTTTCGGGGGCCGTGGTGCCGCCCGGAGCCGATCCGATTGCGCTGGCCTATGCCGGGCATCAGTTTGGGGGATTCTCGCCGCAACTGGGCGACGGCCGCGCGCATTTGCTGGGCGAACTTCTCGACCCTGCCGGTCGCAGGTTCGATCTGCAACTGAAGGGCTCGGGCCGCACGCCATTTTCGCGAGGCGGTGACGGCAAGGCCGCACTTGGGCCGATGCTGCGCGAATACTTGATTTCCGAGGCGATGCACGCATTGGGTATCCCCACCACGCGGTCTTTGGCGGTGGTGGCGACGGGGGAAACCGTCTGGCGTGATGCGGGCGGCTTGCCCGGCGCTGTGCTTGCGCGGGTGGCCAGCAGTCACATCCGGGTGGGCACGTTTCAGTTTTTCCATGAGCGCGGCGAGGCGGACAAGTTGCGCGTCCTGATGAACTTCACCATCGCGCGGCATTTCCCGGACCTTGCTGCCGATGACGCTTTGGGGTTGTTGGATGCGGTAACGCTGCGGCAAGCGCGCTTGATTGCGCAGTGGATGGGCGTCGGATTCGTCCACGGGGTGATGAACACCGACAACATGGCGCTGTCTGGCGAGACGATCGACTATGGCCCCTGTGCGTTCATGGACGCCTATGCGCCCGGCACGGTGTTTTCGTCGATTGATCGCCAAGGCCGCTATGCCTATGCCAACCAGCCGCTGATTCTGGGATGGAATCTGGCGCGGTTGGCCGAGACCCTGTTGCCGTTTCTTGACCCCAATCCCGATCGGGCGGTCGATCTGGCCAATGCGCGGCTGGAAGCGATTGCAGCGATGTATCAGGCGGAATGGCTGGCGGTGATGCGCGCCAAACTGGCGTTGGCGGGGGTCGATGCGGGCGATGGCGCGTTGATTGATGATCTGCTGCGGGCGATGGCGGATCAGGGCGCGGACTGGACCCTGACCTTCCGCCGGCTGGCTGGGGTGGCAAAAGCGGGCGATCTGCCGGGGTTGGCCTCTTGGCTGCCGCGATGGCGCGCGCGGCTGCGGCCCGATGCAGAGACGGCTTTGCTGGCGGCCAATCCAGCGGTGATTCCGCGAAATCACAAGGTGGAAGAGGCGTTGGCGGCGGCAACCATCGGCGATCTAGCACCTTTCAAGTCGCTTTTGGCCGCGATCACTGATCCCTTTGCCACCGAAGTGGGGCGCGAGGCTTTCGTGTTGCCTGCAGCGCAGGGCTTTGGCGATTATGTCACCTTCTGCGGGACCTGACCTGCGCCCGGAGTTGACGCAATCCTTCTGGGCGGGCAGGGTGGCTGCATGAACCCACGTTCTGACATACATGACCGATTGGCCAGCAGCCTGCGCGATGCGCGCAAGGCGCGCGGGCTGAGCCTTGACGCGGTGGCGAAGCTGTCAGGCGTCAGCCGGTCAATGGTCAGCCAGATCGAGCGGGCCGAATCCTCGCCCACCGTGGCCACGTTGTGGAACCTGACGCAGGCGCTTCAAGTCGATTTTGCGGGCCTGTTGGAGGGGCGGCCAGATCCGGGGATCGAGGTGATCCGCAGCGGCGCAGCCCCGGTGATCGGGGGGCGCGGGGTTGGCGTTTCGATCCGCATCCTGTCCCCGGCCGATGCTGTGGGGGAACATGAGGTTTACGATTTGCGCCTGACAACCGAAGGCCTGCTGGAAAGCGAGCCACATTCCGCAGGCTGCCGTGAGCATTTGACAGTGATCGAAGGGCAGGTTCGGGTGCAATCGGGCGATGATGCGCAGGTGCTGGGGCCGGGCGACACTGCGCGCTATCCGGCTGACCGCCCGCATGCGATTGCGGCGATGGGTGGCCCGGCGCGGGCACTTTTGATCGTGCAGGACAGTTGAGGCGAGGAAGAAGGGGGCTTTGCGCCCCCGTCCCTTTGGGACTCCCCCGCAGGATATTTGGGCCAAGATGAAATGGAATCCGTTTAAGCGGATTATTTTCCGTTATCTTGACTTTTGGCGTCTTGCGCCCCAGTATCCGCTAAGTTGGAGGAAATTCTGCCATGACAGATACTCGTTTTCTGGACCACCTGCGCGAAACGCTTGCAGGGATTGACGCCGAAGGCCTGATGAAACGCGAACGCCTGATCACCGGGGCGCAGGGCGCACGGGTGACGGTGGCGGGGCGGTCGATGTTGAACCTGTGCGCCAACAATTATCTGGGGCTGGCCAATGATCCGCGTCTGATCGCGGCGGCCAAGGCGGCGATGGACAGCCACGGTTTTGGCATGGCCTCGGTCCGGTTCATCTGCGGCACGCAGGATTTGCACCGCGCGTTGGAGACCAGGATTGCGAGCTTTTTGGGGATGGAGGACTCGATCCTGTTCGCCGCCTGCTTTGATGCCAATGGCGGTCTGTTTGAGCCGCTTTTGGGTGAAAATGACGCGATCATCTCGGACGGCCTGAACCATGCCTCCATCATTGACGGAGTCCGCTTGTGCAAGGCCCGGCGCTATCGTTACGCCACCGGCGACATGGCAGATCTGGAGGTGCAACTGCTGACGGCCGTGGGCGCTGGCGCGCGGTTCATCATGATTGCCACCGATGGGGTGTTTTCCATGGACGGCACCTTGGCCAAGCTGCCCGCGATTGCGGCGCTGGCGGAAAAATACGGCGCGATCACCATGGTGGATGATTGCCACGCGACCGGCTTCATGGGGCCGAAAGGGCGCGGCACGCCCGCCCATGCCGGGGTGTCGGTGGACATTCTGACTGGCACGCTTGGCAAGGCCTTGGGGGGCGCTTTGGGCGGATATATCGCCGGGCCGCAGGCGGTGATTGACCTGTTGCGCCAGCGCGCGCGACCCTATCTGTTCTCCAACGCGCTGCCGCCTGCGGTGGTGGGGGCGGCGCTGGCTGCATTTGATATCGTCGAGGGTGCGGATGATCTGCGCAAGCGGCTGTTTTTCAACGCGGACTACTGGCGGGCGGGGCTGGAATCGCTGGGCTTTCGCCTGCTTCCCGGCGAACATCCGATTGTGCCGGTGATGCTGGGCGATGCGCCTTTGGCGCAGGCTTTCGCGCGGGCGCTGGAGGCGCGCGGCGTGATGGTATCGGCGTTTTTCTATCCGGTGGTGCCACGCGGCGGCGCGCGCATTCGCACCCAGATGAATGCGGCGCTGACGATGGAGGATCTGGATTTCGCTCTGGATGCCTTTGCATCGGCGGCCAAGGAAGTGAGGGCCATTCGATGAAAACTTTGGTGAAAGCGCGGGCCGAGGTTGGGCTGTGGATGCAGGACCGCCCCGTCCCCGAGATTGGCCCCGAGGATGTGCTGATCAAGGTGCGCAAGACCGGCATCTGTGGCACCGATATTCACATCTGGAACTGGGACGATTGGGCCGCGCGCACGGTGCCTGTGGGGTTGATCACAGGGCATGAATTTGCCGGCGAAATCGTGGCGATGGGTGCGCAGGTTGAGGGGCTGTCGATCGGGCAACGTTGCTCTGGTGAGGGGCATCTGATCGGCAAGCAATCCCGCCAGTCCCGCGCGGGCAAGTTTCATCTGGACCCCGAAACGCGGGGGATCGGCGTGAATGAGCCGGGCGCTTTTGCCGAATATCTGCGCTTGCCCGCCTTTAACGTGGTGCCGCTGCCCGAAACAATTGACGACGAAATCGGCGCGATTCTCGATCCGTTGGGCAATGCCGTTCACACGGCACTCAGCTTTGATCTGGTCGGCGAGGATGTGCTGATCACCGGGGCAGGGCCGATTGGCATCATGGCGGGCGCGGTGGCGCGGCATGTCGGCGCGCGCCATGTGGTGATCACGGATGTGAATCCGGCACGGCTGGCACTGGCCGCTCAGGTGGCTGATGTGGTGCCGGTGAATGTGGGGACGGAAGATCTGCGTGACGTGATGGCGCGGCTGAAAATCGTGCAAGGCTTTGATGTCGGTATGGAAATGTCAGGCAACCAGCGCGCCTTGGATCAGATGGTCGAGGCATTGGTGATGGGCGGCCGCATCGCGATGCTGGGCATCCCACCGGGGAAATCCCCGGTCGATTGGAGCCGGATCGTGTTCAAGGCCATCACCATCAAGGGCGTTTACGGGCGCGAGATATTCGAGACCTGGTACAAGATGATCGCGATGCTGGAAAATGGCCTCGACGTGCGCCGGGTGATCACGCATCGCTTCAAGGTGGCGGATTACGAGGCCGGCTTTGAGGTGATGCGGTCGGGCGCATCGGGCAAGGTTGTTCTGGAGTGGTAGGTGAAACCTTGGAGGCGGGTATCGGAATCGAACCGATCTACATGGATTTGCAATCCAGCGCATAGCCTGCCTGCCCACCCGCCTCAAAGTCTGATTGTGCTATACGATCACCGTCGGGGGTTCAAGCCCCGGCGGGCGGAAATCGGTTCAGAAGGTTATGCAGTAGCGCCCACTGGCTCTGCCCTGCATCAAGGCGGTCAGGGCGTCGGTGGCGTCCTCCAGCGCAATTCTGGTGATCTGTGCGTTGAGGGGGGTTGCCGCCTGCAAGGCCATCAGTTCCGCCAGTTGCGCGCGGGTGCCGACGCTGGTGCCGGTTACAGTGATCCCGGTCGCCGCAAGCCATTCCTGACTGAGCGGCACGGGGGTGGAGACCATTGCGGCCGCGATGATGCGACCCAAGGGGCGCGTGGCCGCGACCATGCTGCCCCATGTCGCCGGGGTGGGCGCGAAGTTGATCGACACATGCGGATGGTCGGTCAGGGGCCATGTGCCTGCTGTCGGGCTGACGGTTTGTGCGGCACCAAAGCTGCGGGCCAAGTCCAGTTTCGCCGGATCTGTGTCAACCGCGATCACCTGCGCGCCCATGCGCTTGGCCAGTTGCACGGCATACAGACCCAAACCGCCGCAGCCGAAAATGGCGCAGCATTCGCCCGGTTGCAGGGCCGCACGCGCCAGCGCACCATAGGCGGTCAGTCCGGCACACAGCAGCGGTGCCAGATCGCCGGCCGAACCTTCGGGCAGCCGTGCGGCATAGGCGGCTTTGGCGACCACATATTCGGCAAAGGTTCCCGGCACGTTGAAACCATGCGCGCGTTGGGCCTGACAGAAGGATTCCTGCCCGGACAGGCACGGCGCGCAGGTGCCGCAGGTGTCATGCAGCCAAGCCGCCCCGGCGCGGTCGCCAAGCGCCCAATCGGCGACACCCGCCCCAACAGCCGCCACTGTGCCCGCGCCTTCATGGCCCAGAATGAACGGGTCTGGGTCGATGCCGGGGCGCATATCGCCGCGCCATACATGCACATCGCTGTGGCAAACGCCGCTGGCCTGCAGGCGGATCAGAATCTCGCCGGGGCCGGGAGTTGGAATGGGCAGGCGGGTCAGCCGCAGGGGCTGACCAAAGCCGTTCATCACGGCCGCGCGCATGGTCATTGCTCAAAGGCCAAGTGCGGTTTTCACAACCGCCAGACCGGGTTGGCCATCAAATGTGGTGACATCCTTCAACCAACCATCCAGCCGGGCAGGGTCCGCAGCGATCATCGCGCGGGCGGCGTCCGATGCGGACAATCCCTCCCCCATGATCTTTTGCATACCAAAATTTTCGTAATCTAGATCATAGCTTAGGTTGGCAAACAGCTTGGCTGCGTTCGGACATTCGGCGGCATATCCACGGCGCGAAATCGTGCGCACGGTCGCGCCGCCAAAGTTCGGGCCGAATTCGATGTCGCCGCCGTCGAGATAGCTGAGGTCATAGTCAAGGTTCATCGGATGCGGTTCCCATCCCAGAAAAACCACCCATTCGCCCTTTGGCACCATGCGGCTGACCTGCGCCAGCATGCCGGCCTCACTGGTTTCCACGATCTGCCATTCGCCAAGCCCGTGACGGTTTGCGGCGACCATATCCAGCAGCGGCTGGTTGCTGCCCGGCTCGATCGCATAGATTTTGCCCTCGAATTGATCGGTATGGGCCGCAAGATCGGCAAAGGTTTTCACTCCGGCATCGGCCACATATTTGGGCACCGCCAGCGTGAATTTCGCGCCGGTCAGGTTGGTGCCCAGCACTTCGACGTCGCCCGCGTCAAAGTAGGATTTGTACTGCTCATCCTGCACGGGGCGCCAATTGCCCTGAAACACATCCATGTCCGCTTCTTTCAGCGCGGCGTAGGACACGTCCAAGCCCAGCAGCGTGGAGGTTGGCTGATAGCCCAAAGCCGTCAGGATCACCTCGGCGGTCGCGTTGGTCAGCATGATATCGGTCCAACCCAGATCCGCCATTTTCACAGCCTGACACGCGGGCGCGTCGGCATGGGCGGCGGTGGTTGTCAGCAGGCACAGGACGGCAAGGGTGCGGCGCATGGGAATCCTCCGTTGGTTTTGGTCAAGGTGGCGATGGGCTAATTTTCTGTCAATATAAAATTTTGTATGAGCGTTCAAAAAACTAATCTGTTAGACAAAAATTATGAAACCCAAGAGAACCCGCATCAAGGACCTGCGCCGCGCAGAATTGCTGGCCGCCGCCCATCGCGTCTTCATGGCGCAGGGGCTGGCGGGTTTGACCACCGCGCGCATCTGCGAGGAAGCGGGGATGTCCGCCGGAATTCTATCCTATTACTTCAAAGGCAAGGATGAGCTGTTGTTTGCGGTCGTGCGCATGAACAACCGGATCCTGGTGCAGGAGATTGTGCAGCGGTTGGTCGACACAAACAGCCGTTGGCAGCGATTGGTCGCCATCGTTTCGGGCAACTTCCCCGATGATCTGTTCGAGCAGAAAGTCGCCGCTGCATGGCTTTCGGTCTGCGCCGCCTCTGCCCGCAATCCCGACTTTGCGCGGTTGCAAAGCATCTTTTACCGCAGGCTGGCGTCCAATCTCGCGTCGGTCTTTGCAGGTGTGATCCCCGAGCCGCGTTTTGGCCAGATGGTTTTGACCATCGGGTCGATGATAGACGGGCTTTGGCTGCGCAAATCGGCGGGGGGGGTGGTCAACGGGCCAACCGCGATCGCCTTGGTTCTGGCGATGGTAGAGGCGCAGCTGACCTGGGAACAACGCATGGCTATGGACGCGGAAAACCGCGCCTGAACCAATGCTGCCGGTGATAGTTGGAGCGGGCGAAGAGATTCGAACTCTCGACCCTAACCTTGGCAAGGTTATGCTCTACCCCTGAGCTACGCCCGCACTCCATGCCTGATTGATAGTGCGCCAACCGGCGCGGCGCAAGCAGATTTTGCATCAAACCCCCTGATAATGCAGGAAAATTTTTGGCAATCTAGAAATGCAAAAGGGCGCCCAGAAGGACGCCCTTTTTACGATCCAGTTGGAGCGGGCGAGGCGATTCGAACGCCCGACCCTAACCTTGGCAAGGTTATGCTCTACCCCTGAGCTACGCCCGCACCGTCTGGATGGGCGTCAAATAAGCGAGCCACGGCGCGGCTGCAAGGGGGAAAATGCATTGAAACCGTTTTATGTACATACCGCCTGTGCTGAGTCGATGATCGCTGTCGCGATGTAATCCAGCTCTTCCTCGGTCAGCCGCGTTGGCAGCCGGACATCGCAGGCCCGCATCAGCATGGCGCGGGTTTGTGGCAGGTCGGCGGCAGGGCCAAGAAACTCCCAGTTCCAGAAAGCGCGGGCGTTGCCTTCGGACAGGCCGAACACCTGCACGGTGATGCCGCGCTGTTTTGCCTGCGCCTGAAACGCCAAAGCCTGCGCATCGGTCCAGTTTCCGGTGAGGTTGAACTGAATGGAATCGGGCGCACGTTCCTCGGGAGGCAGGGGCGGCGGTACGGTCAGGAAGGGCGACAGGTTCAACTGATCCGCGACGCGATCATGACCGGCGCGGCCCTTGGCGACCCGAGTGGCCACCTCTGGCAGTTGCGGACGGATCACCGCCGCCGAAAGGTTCTGCATCCGCATGTTGTAAAGCGGTAGCTTGTTTTGCCACAACATATAGCTGTTTTGCATGCCCGGATGCTTCTTCCAGTTGGACTCGTAGGCGCCCGACATGATCACACAGCGCGCAGCGACTTCCGGATCATCGGTGATCAGAATGCCGCCTTCACCCGCGTTCACCAGCTTGTAAGATTGGAAACTGAAACAGCCAACGCGGCCAAGGGTGCCGATGTTTCTGCCGTGCCATTGGGTGCCCAGCGAATGCGCCGCATCTTCGATCACCGGAATGCCGCGGGCATCGCACAGCGCCATGATCGCGTCCATATCCGAAGTATGGCCGCGCATGTGGCTGATCAGAACGGCGGCGGCATCGTCCAGTTTGGTGGCAAAATCTGCCAGATCGACGCGGTAATTGTCGCCCACCTCGACCAGCACCGGCACACAATCGGCATGCACCACGGCAGAGGGGACGGCGGCAAATGTGAAGGCCGGGATCAGGACCCTTGCATCACGGGGCAGGTCCAATGCCTTGATGGAAAGGAATAAAGCCGCCGAACAGGACGATACCGCAAGCGCATAGCGCGCGCCTAACAGTTCGGCAAACTCCTGCTCCAGCAAGAACACCGGCGAGGCATCGGTGGCGGTGTAGCGAAACAGGTCGCCGCTGCTGAGCAAGCGGTCAATCTCGGCGCGCGCAGCGTCGGGGATGGGTTCGGCATCGTAGACATTGGGCGCACGGATCTGTCCGGCAAGCTGTCCGTCGGGGGCCATGATCGCAACTTTCCTGAAACTCTTCTTCAGGAAACTTTAAACTCCAGGGTCGTAACAGGCCAGTGACAAATGCGGTGATCCGGCGAATTCCGCCTACATCCCCAACCGGTCGCGCATCGCGTACCAAGTCATCGCTGTGACCAGCAACGGCCAACGCAAGCCCGCGCCACCCGGGAACCGCGGTTGCGGCAGGCTGGCCATCAGATCAAAGCGTTCGGTCTGCGCCGCAGTCGCCTCGGCCAGAATTTTACCCGCCAATGTCGCCATCGCCACGCCGTGGCCCGAATAACCCGAAGCCGACAGCACATTCGGTGCCGGGCGCGCAAAGCAGGGCATTCGGTTCATGGTGATCGCCAAGGTGCCACCCCAGGCATAATCAATGCGGGTGTTCTTCAGTTGTGGATAAACTTCAAGCATCGGTTTTGAAACGGTTTTCAGGATATCCGGGAAGCGGTAGCCATAGGATTCGCCCCCGCCGAACAGCAGGCGGTTGTCCTCGGACAGGCGCCAGTAATTCACCACGAACTTGCTGTCAGCCACGGCAATCGGCTGCGACAGGATGTCTTTTGCGCGGTCCCCCAATGGTTCGGTGGCGATGATGAAATTGTTGATCGGCATGACTTTGGCGGCAACCTGGCGGTTCAAGCCGCCCAGATACCCGTTGCCGGCCAAGATGACCTGATCGCATACCACCCGGCCATGAGCGGTCTGTACCACAGGTTTTGCCCCATGTTTGATGTGATGCACCTCGGACAATTCGTGCAACCGCGCGCCAGCCTTTGCCGCCGCCGCCGCCATCCCCAGCGCGTAGTTCAGCGGGTGCAAATGACCCCCGTCGCTGTCAATGTCGCCACCCTTGTAAACGGGCGAGCCGATCAGCTGGCGCATTCCGGCTTGGTCCAGCGGCGTCAGGTGGGCATAGCCGTAATCACGCTGCAGCTTTTCTGCATAGGCATGAGTGTCGCGCACCTGTGCGTCAGTCCAGCAGGCATGGGCCAAACCGGGGTGAAATCTGACTGGCATGGCGTGGTCAACAATCAGCGATTTGACCAGCGATTTGGATTCCTCTGCCAGATCCCACAGCCGGTGGGCATGCTGAACGCCCACCGCCTTTTCGAGCCAGATCTGATCCTGCCGCTGCCCCGATCCAACCTGCCCACCATTGCGGCCAGAGGCACCGAAGCCAACCTTATGAGCCTCCAGCAGGACCACATCGAAGCCCTTTTGCGCCAGATGTAAGGCCGCCGAAAGGCCGGTGTAGCCGCCGCCCACGATACAGACATCGGCGCGGACCTCTCCGCGCAGTTGCGGGAAAGGGGCCAAGGACGTGGCCGTGGCGGCGTAGTAGGACGCAGGGTATGCCCCCGCCTTGTCGTTCACATGCAGCAGGTTCATCTTAGACGTTCAACAGCAGATGTTCGCGTTCCCAAGGGCTGATCACTTGCAGAAACTCTTTGTACTCATTGCGTTTTACCGAGTCGTAGACGGCGATGAAATCGGGGCCCATCACTTCGCACAGGGCTTTGTCTTCTTCCAGCAGGTCCAGCGCGTCACCCATGTTGGTGGGAATGTCGTCGCTGTCGATGTAGGCCGAACCCGCGAATTCGGGGCGCGGGTCCTTCTTTTCCATCAGGCCCAGATAGCCACAGGCCAGCGTGGCGGCGATGCCTAGATAGGGGTTGCAATCCATGCCCGGCAGGCGGTTTTCCACACGCCGCCCGGCGGGGCTGCTGAGCGGGATGCGCAGACCCGTGGTGCGGTTGTCGCGGCCCCACTCAAGGTTGATTGGTGCCGCGAAATCGGGCACATACCGGCGATACGAGTTCACATAGGGGGCCAGCAAGGCGATGGCACCGGTCAGGTGGTTCTGCATCCCGGCAATGAAATGCAGGAAAGGGTCTGTTTCCTCGCCCTTTTTGCCTGAAAAGATGTTCTTGCCGGTTTTGCTGTCCACCACCGAAGTGTGGATGTGCATCGCAGAGCCCGGTTCGCCCGCAATCGGTTTGGCCATGAAGGTGGCGAAACAATCGTGGCGCAAAGCGGCCTCGCGGATCAGGCGTTTGAAGAAGAACACATCGTCTGCAAGCCGCACCGGGTCGCCATGGGCAAGGTTCAGCTCTATTTGCCCTGCGCCGCCTTCCTGCAGGATGCCATCAATTTCAAGACCCTGCGCCTCGGCAAAGTCGTAAATATCGTCAATGACCTTGCCGTATTCATCAATCGCCGACAGGGAATAGGCTTGCTTGCCCGCCGCGCGCCGCCCTGAACGTCCCATGGGGGGGATCACCGGCTGGTTGGGGTCGATGTTGCGGGCGGTCAGGAAGAATTCCATCTCGGGGGCGACCACGGGGGTCCAGCCTTGGGCGGCGTAAAGATCGACGATGCGGCGCAGCACGTTGCGCGGGGCAAAGGGC
>JBIHZO010000031.1:0-14471 GCA_044231405.1 Cypionkella sp.
CCGGCGCGTAGGCGTAGAAATGCCCAAATCCACCGCCCACGAAGGGCGCAGACCCCATCTGCCAGAACAGCCAGTTCATCGTCTCCGTCCGCTCTGGTCCCTTCGCGGGCAGAAACGCGCCAAACTTCTCCGCCAGATGCACCAGCATCGACCCGGACTCAAACAGTCTCAGGGGCGTCTCGCCCGTCAAGTCCAGAAGTGCCGGTATCTTCGAATTCGGGTTCACATCAACGAACCCAGACCCAAATTGATCGCCCTTGCTGATGTTGATCAGCCAAGCATCGTACTCGGCATCAAAACCCACCTCCAGCAGCTCTTCAAACAGGATCGACACTTTCTGACCATTTGGCGTTGCCAGCGAATACAGCTGAAATTTGTGCTGTCCGACAGGCAAAACCTTGTCATGCGTCGGTCCGGCGATGGGCCGGTTGATGTTTGCGAACTGGCCCCCATTGGCGGCGTCCCAGGTCCAGACCTTGGGCGGAACGTATGGCGTTGTGGTCATCGGCTCATCCTTTGGGAGCGATTTGCCCCATGTGGCAGACAGCTAAGCATGAATCTGCCTTCCGGCAATGCCACACCCTTGCACATACGGCGCTCGCGCCCATCTTACAGAGGCACAACTCAGGAGAAAATCATGCGCTGCCCCGTGGATAACGAAACTTTGGTGATGGCCGACCGCAATGGAGTGGAGATC
Source organism: Cypionkella sp. (assembly GCA_044231405.1). Classification (GTDB taxonomy): domain Bacteria; phylum Pseudomonadota; class Alphaproteobacteria; order Rhodobacterales; family Rhodobacteraceae; genus Cypionkella. The sequence continues at coordinate 698 of JBIHZO010000031.1, forward strand.
GACTATTGCCCGAAATGCCGGGGTGTCTGGCTGGACCGGGGAGAGTTGGACAAGATCATTGAACGGGGAAGTGCGGCCCCCCCCGTCGCGCCTGTGCGTGAGGCGGCCCCCGTCTACCAGCCCGAACCGGGCCGTGCCGCAACGGCCGGTCGCGAAGAGCCGCGCCGCCGTCGCGATGACGACGATGATGACGACCGCCGTTATCCCAAAAAGCGCCGCGAGAGCTTTCTCAGCGATCTGTTTGACTTCTAAGTCCAAAGCTTAACCCGTCAAGGCCAGAGCGGAGGTGGTCTGGAACGATGAGAAGGGCCACGCCCCCGGCTCGTCCACCAGACCATGCCGCACCGGGTCCATTTGGCAGGCGCGCATGTGCCTGTCATAATCGGCGGCAGTGGTCAAAGGCTGGGCCCAGAAGCGCGGCTGCCAGACCGGGCGGCCCTTGGCAAAACGCGCCTTGATCAGCCGCCAGCGTGCGGCGTAATCAGCATCAGGCAGTGTCCAGATCGCATGCAGATGGTCAGGAAGCACTACCCAAGCATGGATTTGGAACGGCCGTTCCACCCGCGTTACCCGCACCGCCTGACGCAGTCGCTCGACCTCAAGGATCAGCAGATCCGCGCCCGGCCGCCGCAGCGAAACCGTGAAAAAAATCGGGCAAAGAGGCGGGGCGGGCGGGATGAGATGTTCCATGCCAGCACGCTGGCACAGGTTCAGTTAACGCAGCGTTACCAGGCATCAAACCGAACGCGTAATCCCGCCATCCACACGCAAATTCTGCCCGGTGATGTAGCCCGCCGCATCAGATGCCAAAAAACTGACCGTGCCCGCGATTTCCTCAACCCGGCCATAGCGCCCCATGGGGATGCGGGCGCGAAACTCTTCTTTCTCGGGCAAGCTGTTGATAAATCCGGGCAAAACGTTGTTCAGACGGATGCCTTGGGGCGCATACTTATCGGCGTAAAGCTTGGTGAAGGCCGCCAGACCCGCCCGCGCCACGCCACTGGTGGGAAAGGCCGGATCGGGTTCAAACGTGGCAAAAGTGGTGATGTTGATGATCGAGGCACCCGTTCCTTGCGTCTCGAAGATCGGCGTCACCAAGCGAATCGGGCGCACGGCAGACAGGAAATAGATATCGAAGCCCTGATGCCAGCCCTCGTCCGTGATGTCGAGCAACGCCGCACGTGGGCCGTGCCCGGCGGAGTTTACCAGCACATCTATCCGCCCGAATCTTGCCATCGTGAGATCAACAAGCCGCGCGACATCGTCATTGTTCTGGTTCGATCCCGTGACACCCACGCCGCCCAATTCGGCGGCCAAAGCTTCGCCCTTGCCTGAAGAAGACAGGATCGCCACCGCGAACCCATCCGCCGCCAATCGGCGCGCTGCAGCCGCCCCCATGCCAGAGCCACCCGCCGTAATCACCGCCACTTTTTGCATCAAAATCCCCTACTGGACCCCCTGTTCGATTGTGGGCTGCAACGCGCGCAGTAAGACAGACATGGGCTGCACCAGAGGTCCAAAATGCGCCCAATCAACCTTGCGGACAAACTCGACCGTTTCACCACTCACTGCTCACAGCGCCTTGTCGGCCAATTCAATGGTCATGACCTTGCTGTGGTCAAGATATTGGGTGAGTTTTATTTGACATGATCATCCTGACGCTGAAGATTTTTTCTTGGTGCTGAAGGGCGGGTTGATCATCGACCTGCCCGTGGGGCCGGTCACCATGCATCCCGATGAAATCTTTCAGGAGCCAAAAGGGAAGCAACGCTGCCCACGCGCGACCATCGAAACCCACTTGCTTTTGATCGAACCAACCGGCGCCCCCAAGATTGGCGACAGTGCCACCGCAGCCAAGAGAGTCACGATCTGACCGCGATCAAGCCGGTGCCCCACGTCTTGCACAAGCCTACAGGCCGGCACAGGGCACGACAGTGAAAACTGCGTTGCCGCGTCCCCTACCATCGCCCCAAAGCCGCTTCATCTTCGTCCCGAGCAGCAACCCATTCCGCGCCATCTGGCCCCAGTTCTTTCTTCCAGAACGGCGCGCGGGATTTCAGGTAGTCCATCAGATATTCGGCCGCCGCAAAGGCATCGGCTCGGTGGCGGGCGGCGGTGGCAACCATCATGATCGGCTCCCCGCCGGCCAGCCGGCCATAACGGTGGATCACAAGGGCATCGACCAAGGTCCAGCGCGCGACCGCCTGCGCCATCATCGCGGCGATCGCACTTTCAGTCATGCCCGGATAATGCTCGATCTCCATTGCGGCCAAAGTGCCACCGTTGTCGCGCACCAGCCCGGTGAAGGTTACGACCGCCCCTGCCCCGCCGACAGCGGCGGCAAAGGCGTTGGACTCCGCCCCCAGATCAAACGGCTGTGCCTGCACAGAAAGCCGCATCCTAGCCCCCGGTCATGGGTGGAAAGAACGCCACCTCGCGCACCCCGGCCAAGGGCGCATCAAAGGATGAAAGCTGTTGATCCAATGCCACCCGCAATGAGGCCAGATCAGAAAACGCCAGCGCATAGCGCTCTTCGCGCGCCGACAGTTCTGCGATTAGGTCCGCGACCGTGACAGCCTGCGTGTCGATCCGCTCTCGCGGCAACCCGATGCGTTCGCGCACCCAGGCAAAGTAAAGGACGTCAATCATGATCATCCCGCAGGAATGGCAAGGACTTCTTGAAATAGTCCAATCCAGTCAAGGCCGTCAAAACTGCGGCGATCCACATGAGCGCCAGACCTGCATAACCCGCAACACTGGCGCAATCGCTTTTGCCACAGGCGCGGATCGGATCGGCAAGCCCTGCCGAAACCGCTTCGGCATATTGGTCTGGCGTCATGCCCTGCATGGCGACGCCGTTCAGATACTCAAGCCCGGTGCCCAGAAACAGCACCGCAATCGCCACCATTTGCGCCGTGGTCTTCCACTTGGCCAGTTTGGTCACTTTCAGCAAACTCGCCTTGGCCCCCAGAAATTCGCGCAAGCCAGACACGAACACTTCGCGGAACATGATCACGGTGGCGGGCAGGATCAGCCACGGGTTCATCCCAGAATAACCCGTCAGCACCATGATCGCGATCACCACCATCGCCTTGTCGGCAATCGGGTCCAGCATGGCGCCGAACTTGCTTTCCTGCTTCCACAGCCGTGCCAGATAGCCGTCAAACCAATCGGTGATGGCCGCGCCCACGAATAAGGTCAGCGCAAACCAATCCGCCCAAGGCCGGTGGAAATACAAAAACATAAGAGCCACGCCGGGCGCAGCCAGAAGTCGGATCACAGTCAACGTGTTCGGGATGGACCATCTCATGCGCACAGTCGTACCCCATCCATGGGGGCGGGGGGAAGCGGGATTTCATTATGCAGCTACGGCACCGGGGTCCAGATCACGTCATCAATCCGCGGTGCGCCGGTCGCCAGCATCACCACCCGGTCGAAGCCCATCGCGCAGCCGCTGGCCGCTGGCATCAGGGCCAGGGCAGCCAGAAAATCTTCATCCACCGGGTAGCGTTCGCCGTAAACGCGGGCCTTTTCGTCCATTTCCAATGCAAAACGGCGGCGCTGTTCGTCGGGGTTGGTCAACTCGCCAAAACCGTTGGCGAGTTCGACACCGCAGGCATAAACCTCGAACCGTTCCGCCACCCGCGCATCGCCCGGATGTTTGCGCGCCAGAGCCGCCTCTGCCGCCGGATATTCATCCAGAATGGTGATCCGGCCCATGCCCAAGTGGGGTTCGACCCGTTCACCCAACACCCGGGACAACATATCCGACCAAGTGTCATCCGCCGCCACCCGTAAACCGATACGGATCAACTCTGCCCCGAGCACGGCCGCGTTTGGCTCACCATCCGCACCGACACTCGACAGCAAATCCACCCCGGCATAGCGCAAGAACGCCTGCGCCACGGTCAGCCGCTCCGGTTCCAGATACGGATCGCAATCCTTGTCGCGAAACCGCAACCCCGCCCCGCCCACGTCCGCCGCCAAACGACAAAACGCCATGACATCGGCCATCAGCACATCGTATGCTTCACCCACGCGATACCATTCCAGCATCGTAAACTCTGGGGAATGAAGGGCACCCCGTTCCCGGTTGCGCCAGACATGGGCAAAGGCGGCGATCCGCACTTCTCCCGCTGCCAATAGCTTTTTCATGGCGAATTCAGGCGAGGTGTGCAGATACATCGGCCGCTCCACCCCATCATTGCCGATCGCCTGCGTGGCAAAGCCATGCAAATGTGCTTCATTGCCGGGGCTGGTTGCCAAGGCCGAAGGGTCTACCTCAACGAACTCCCGCTCGGCCAACCACGCCCGCAGCCTCGCTTGGATCCGGTTGCGCGCCAGCAAGATCCCGCGCCGGTCGGCATGGCGCGCAGGCTGCCACCAGGCTTGTTCCATATTTTCGGCTTTCATCTGGAGATTCCCCGGCAAATGGTCTATTGCGACCCGATTATGCCGCGCCCCTTATCCTTGGGGCCACCCAAGAACAAGGAAAGACCCTGTGAAAGTCATCGCCTCCTCCCTGCGCAAAGGCAATGTCGTCGAGATGGACGGCAAGCTTTACGCGGTTCTCAAAGCCGAAAACTTCCACCCCGGCAAAGGCACGCCAACGACTTCGGTCGACATGCGTCGCATTTCCGATGGGGTGAAGGTGGCAGAACGCTGGCGCACCACCGAGATGGTGGAAAAGGCCAATGTGGATGAGCGCGAATACGACTTCCTGTACGAAGACACCGAAGGCTTCCATTTCATGGAGCCGACGACCTACGAACAATTCGCCGTCCACCCCGATGTGGTGGGCGATGACAAGGCGTTTTTGTCTGATGGCATAAAGGTTTACCTGAAAACCTATGACGGTGTCGCGATTGCACTGGAGTTGCCACAGCGCGTGACGGTGGAAGTCACCGAAACCGAACCGGTGGTCAAAGGCCAAACCGCCTCGTCGTCCTACAAGCCCGCAATTTGTTCAAATGGCATCCGCGTGATGGTGCCGCCGCATATCGGCCCGGGCACCCGCATTGTGATCAACACCGAAGATTACGCCTATTACGGTCGCGCCCAAGACTGATTGTAACCGACAACACAGACCCGCCTTGGCACCGGCCGGGGCGGGTTTTGCTTTGGAACGCTGATTCTTTTGCAACCCCCTCTTGATTATTCGGCCAAAAGGGCGCATGTGTGTTGGGCGAAAAACGATATCTATCGAAAAATCTGTCTCCTCTGGGCTTCAGTACTCGATTCTTACGTGACTGAGCCAAGCCATAGCACTCCGCGTATGGCACACCAAACTTAGGAGATCTCACGATGGCTAATGGCACCGTGAAGTGGTTTAACGCAACCAAGGGCTTCGGCTTCATCGCACCGGCAAACGGCAACAAGGACGTTTTCGTCCACGTTTCCGCTATGGAACGCGCTGGCATCCGTCAGCTGAACGACGGTCAGGCAGTGACCTTCGACATCGAAGCTGGCCGTGATGGCCGCGAGTCGGCGATCAACCTCGCACTGGCATAATGTCAGGGGCTGAATAAGCCCATCGCAAGAAATTTGAAACGGGGGCCGCGCAAGCAGTCCCCGTTTCGCATTTGGCACAGCCAAAGGAAAAGCCCCGGATTTCTCCGGGGCTTTTGCATCAGATCAGACTGAAATTTGTTTCATCTGTCTCCAAACATCCCACAGGAGGTCCGGAGCAAGTGTCTGCTGCGCAATTACGCTGGCTGGTGCGCGACCCTCCAGCGCCTGCCACAAGACCGGCTCAGGCCGCCAAAGCGTCCACCTCTGCCTCGCCCTTGGCGACTGCGGCTTCAGCCCCATAGGCCATGGCGTCGGCAGCCACAAACTGCACATCCGTGATACCAAAGAACCCGAGCATGTGCCGCACGTAACCCGAGGCAAAGTCAATCTCGGATCCGATCTTGGTGCCATCCGACGTGAACGCCACAATCGCGCGCTTGCCCGTCAACAGCCCAACCGGCCCGGTTTCGGTGTAATTGAACGTCTCGCCCTTGCGGGCCAACTGATCAATCCACGATTTCAGCTGCGCGGGCACGCCAAAGTTGTAAACCGGCAGCGCAATGACCAGCACATCCGCAGCCTTGACCTCCGCCAGATAGGCGTCGGCAGTCGCAGCAATCGCTTTTTGACCATCATCGCGGGCCTCGGCAGGCGAGAACACCGCGCCCAGCCAGTTGCCATCAATCTGTGGCACCCCGCCCGACAGATCGCGGGTCACAACGTCTGCACTGGGGTGGGCCGCCAAAAGGCGCGCCATGATCCTATCCGTCAGCTTGCGTGACACAGCAGCCGGGCCTTTGATTGAAGATTCAATGCGAAGAATGTTTGTCATGGTTCTGGTCCTGTAAGGGTGTTGCTGACCCCTAGATGGTCCTGCATACATTTGTGCGCAATTGCCGTGACCGCACTTGATCTGTGCATGAAAGCGCAGATTATTGACCTTTTCATCGTTGCCGTGGCTGCGAGTGCTACCGGCCGTTCAGCCCTTGGCGCTGAAAAAATCGCTGATCACTTTTGCCATCGACTCGGAAATCCCAGCAACAGCCATCAGGTCCGGCACTCCGGCCCGCGCCACGGCTTTGGCCGAGCCGAAATGTGCCAAAAGCGCGCGTTTGCGTGTGGCACCCACGCCGGGGATATCATCTAATGGCGTGATCGACACCTGTTTTGCCCGCTTGGCCCGGTGCGCGCCATTGGCCCAGCGATGGGCCTCATCCCGCAAACGCTGGATGAAATACAGCACCGGATCATTGCGCGGCAGCGCCATCACCGGCAGGCCGGTGCGATAGAATTCCTCTTTGCCCGCATCGCGGTCGATGCCTTTGGCCACGCCGACCATGGCGATGTCATCCACGCCCAACTCCGCCAAAATCCCCGCCACAGCCGAAACCTGCCCTGCACCGCCATCAATCAGCAAAAGATCCGGCCAACTGCCCGAAGTGCGGCCAGGATCTTCCTTCAACAGCCTTTCAAAGCGCCGCGTCATCACCTCGCGCATCATGCCAAAGTCGTCGCTGTTCTTGCCCGCGTCCGACTTGATATTGAACTTGCGATATTGCGACTTCAAGAAGCCCTCCGCGCCGGCGACGATCATGCCGCCCACCGCATCAGCCCCCTGAATATGCGCGTTGTCATAAACCTCGATCCGTGTCGGTGGGCCGTCCAGATCAAAGGCTTCGGCCAGACCGGCCAGCAATTTGTTCTGGGTCGAACTTTCCGACATCTTCCGCGCTAGACTTTCGCGGGCATTGCGCGCGGCGTTTTCGACCAGTTCAGCCTTTTCGCCCCGCTGCGGTACCGCCAATTCAACACGGCGACCCGCGCGTTCGGACAACAGATCGACCAGCAAATCCTCATTTTCAACGGGATGGGACAGCAGGATCAGTCGCGGCGGTTCCTTTTCGTCGTAGAATTGCGCTATGAACGCCTCAAGAATTTCGGCCTCATCCGCCCCTGCGCCGGTGCGTGGATAAAAGTCACGATTGCCCCACGACTGATTGGCGCGGATGAAGAACACCTGCACGCAAGCCTGCCCGCCCTCCAGATACAGTGCGATCACATCCGCCTCGGGCACCGATGCCGGGTTGATGCCTTGGGTCTGTTGCACCTGCGTCAGCGCTTTGATGCGGTCACGCAGCGCTGCAGCGCGTTCAAACTCCATCGCCTCGGACGCCACGGCCATTTCAGCCGCCAGATTGGCCTGCACCGTCGTGGTTTTGCCTTGCAGGAACCGCTCTGCATCGGCCACCAGCGTCGCATATCCCGGGCCATCTATGCGCCCGGTACAGGGTGCAGCACAGCGTTTGATCTGGTATTGCAGGCAAGGCCGTGTGCGGGATTCAAACATCGCATCGGTGCAATTGCGCAGCAAAAACACCTTCTGCAACTGATTCAACGTCCGGTTCACCGCGCCCGCCGACGCAAACGGGCCAAAGTAGCTGCCCTTCTCGCTGCGTTTGCCCCGATGTTTTTTCAGTTGCGGAAACGCATGTTCCCGCGAGATCAGGATATTGGGGAAGGATTTGTCATCCCTTAACAGCACATTGTAGCGCGGCTTCAACTGCTTGATCAGGTTCTGCTCCAGCAGCAGGGCCTCAAGTTCGGTCCGCGTGGACAGGAACATCATCGAGCAGGTTTCCGAGATCATGCGCGCGATGCGCCCCGAATGCCCCGACACCCGCGCATAATTGGACACTCGCGCCCGCAAATTGCGCGCTTTGCCGACGTAAAGCACCTCAGAGGCCGCGTTCAGCATGCGGTATACGCCAGGACTGCCATCCAGCGTTTTCAGGTAATCCTGAATAAGGTCATGCCCTGTCAGATTGATCTCGTTCATGCACAAATACCGATTCCAGGTTCATTGATTCTTCACCGCTGCTGCAATGATCGCCAGACCGGGGCAAGAGCAAAGCTATCCACGCATTCTGTGGATAACATTGAGGAGAAGATTTCAGAACAGCCAAATTTCCCTTGTTTTTGGCACCGTTCCTGCATTTGCCTAATTTTTGGGCATATATGCAACCCACTGAAAAGAAACAAAAGATTTTCTTGTACTGGGCAAATCCCTGATAAGTCAGAAGATTTTGTAACGGTCATGTGAAGGCAAAGCCCAAAGTGGACAACTTGTCGCCGAGTCTTGCCAAAGACTCACTCGACGCCGAGAACATCGGGCGTTTGCCACGCCAGATGCTGCCCGCCATCCACCGCGATCATCTGGCCAGTGACCCCGGGAGAATCGAGGAAAAACCCCAACGCTGCCGTGATGTCGGCGGGATTGGCTCCGCGTTTCAGTATGGTGGCAGCACGCTGCCGAGCGAAATGGCTGTCACTTTGCCGCCCACCCTGCAGGGTTGGCCCTGGCCCAATGGCGTTCACGCGCACGTCTGGCGCCAATGCCTGAGCCGCTGTTTGCGTCAGCGCCCAAAGCCCCATCTTTGCCAAAGTATAGCTCATGAACTCGGGCGTCAATTTGTGCACGCGCTGGTCAATCATGTTCACCACCAAACCACGCGCCACGGGTTCACCCGCCGCGTCCTTGCCCGCCTTTGGCACCTGCGCCGCGAAGCCTTGGGTCAGCACGAACGGTGCCCGCAAATTGCTTTCCAGATGGCGGTCCCAGCTCTTGCGGGTCGCGGTCTGCAGCGTGTCGTATTCAAAGATCGACGCGTTGTTGACCAGAACGGTCAGCGGCCCACCAAGGCCTTGCACTGCCACTGAAATCAGCTTCTCGACCTGACTTTCGATCAGCAAATCGGCGCGCAGAGACACAGCCTTGCGACCCATCGCAGTGATCTCGGCCACCGTTGCCTCGGCCTCCTTGCGGGACGACGCGAAGTGCACGGCGACGTCATAACCCCGGCCCGCCAGATACAGCGCCATTGCCCGGCCCAACCGTTTGCCCGCCCCCGTCACCAATGCCCGCATTTTCAACCCTTTTTACAGTCACAGTCCCTTAGACCGATCACATAGCGCCCACAACGCGGGCAGCTGGCAGGTTTGGCGCGACCAAAGCGTTTTTTCACCGACCGCCCGACAGAACCGGGGAACAGTGCGTTGCCTATCATGCCAATCGCCAGCATGACCACCAGAAATACGATAACGCCTTTGACCATCCTACAACCCGTAGCGCGCCCAAAGCGCACGGTCCTCTACAACCGAAAACGTGTCCTCGGCAATGGCCAACCCGAATCGTGACAACAAGCTGCGGCGTTGACCCAAAGGCACCAGCCGCACCTTGTCACCGTGCAAAGATTTCATCTTCGGCACCAGATGCGCCAGCCCGTCCACCAAACCCATGTCAGCCGCGCCTTGGCCCACCCAAATGTCGGCGTTGAAAAGGTCAGCCTCCGCCAGCCGATGGCCGCGTCGTGCCTTCACATGCGCGATGAACGCCTGATGAATGGGGTCTTGCAACGCGCGCAGGCGGTCCACGTCTTCGAGCTTTTGCGGCAGAAATGGATCGGCAAGGCTTTTCGACCGACCCGCCGTCACAACCCGTCGCTCAATCCCCTGTTTCGCCATCAACTCGGGAAATCCGAAAGAGGCGAAAATCACACCGATCGACCCGACAATCGACGAGGCATCCACCCATATCTTATCCGCAGCACAGGCCAGCCAATAGCCGCCCGATGCCGCCACATCCTCGACAAAGGCATGCACAGGCACGCCCTTTGCGTCTGCCAGCCGCCTGATACGTGCCGCGATCAGGCTGGACTGCACCGCAGAGCCACCCGGCGAATTGATGATCAAGGCCACCGCAGCCGGCTTCATCCGGAACGCCTTTTCAATCACAGGGGCCAGCCCAGCATCATTCAACGCGTTGCGACCGCTGCCAATAGACCCGGCCAACCGGATCACCGGAACCAAAGGGGGGCGGTTCAGAAAAGGAATATAATTCATCATGGCTTGAAGGTAGGGCGTCCACCCACACCGCGCAACCTGCGCCTTGCACACCAACCCAAATATCAAGCCGCAGGCCACAACCTGCCCTTGCGCCACCCGAATTTCCCCGCCACCTTGCACGCCATGATCGACAAGCTTGAAATGTTCATAGCCCTCGCCAACGAGCGTCACTTTGGCCGGGCGGCCGAGGCCTGCGGGGTCACACAGCCCAGCTTGTCTTCGGCCATCCGCCAGTTGGAAGATCAGCTTGGCGTGCAACTGGTCTTTCGAGGCTCACGTTTTCAAGGCCTTACGCCAGAAGGCCAACGCGTTCTGGATTGGGCACGCCGTATTGTCGGCGACATGCGCACCCTGAAGGATGAGATGCGGTCCGTGCACGCAGGCCTTTCCGGCAATCTGCGCATTGGCGTAATTCCAACCGCCTTGCCTATGGTGGCTGAACTGACCGCCCCTTTCACGACGCGCCACCCGAACATGCGTGTCACCATCTTGTCGCGCACATCCGCCGAAATTCTGGCCGGGATCGAAAGCCTCGAACTGGATGCAGGGATAACCTATCTCGACAACGAGCCCTTGGGCCGAGTGAATCAGACCCCGCTTTACACCGAATTCTATCGCTATCTCTGCGCGCCGACCTCACCTTTGGCTGACCGCAGCCGCGTGACCTGGGCAGAACTGGCTCAGGAACCCCTGTGTCTGCTGACCGCCGACATGCAAAACCGCCGCATCGTCAACCAACATCTTGCCGAGGTCGGTGCCCGCGTTGCGCCAACGATCGAGTCAAACTCCACCATCGCGCTTGTGGCGCATGTGAAATCCGGTCTGTGGGCCTCGGTTGTACCGATGAAACTGGCAGAGATGTTTGCAGGTCAGGGCCTGACTGCAATTCCAATCGTCGATCCAGAGGCCGAGCATCTGGTTGGCTTGATCACCGCCAAACGCGATCCACAAACACCCGTTCTGCAGGCTTTGATGGACGCTGCCTCGCGTCTTGCTGCAAAGCTTCGTTGATAGGATTTCCCTATTGAACCACGGTTTATCCATATTGATTTTGATATCAAACTGGGTAACAGACGGTCATGATCACAAAAGGCCGCCGCTATGCTTGATTCCATTGACGTTACGGCCCGGGTTGGGGAAATTCTGAACGCCCACAAAGCGATGGAGGGTCCGTTGCTGCCCATCCTGCACGCCGTTCAGGCGGAGTTTGGCTATATTCCGCAATCGGCGCTGCCCGTGATCGCCAAAGACCTGAACATTTCGCGCGCCGAGGTTTACGGCGTCATGACCTTCTATCACGACTTTCGCGAAACCCCGGCTGGCGCGCATGTGATGAAGCTTTGCCGCGGCGAGGCCTGTCAATCGGTGGGTGCCGATCAGGTCGCGGCACATGCCCAAAAGGCGCTAGGGGTCAGTTGGCATGAAACCTCCAAGGACGGACTTGTGACGTTTGAACCTGTGTTTTGTCTTGGTCTGTGCGCCTGCGGCCCAGCGGCGATGGTTGATGGCAGATTGATTGGCCGCGTTGATGAAGCCCGTATTGACGCGATTATCGGAGAGCTGAAATGAGGATTTATATTCCCCTCGACAGTGCCGCAGTCGCTCTGGGCGCCGATGAAGTCGCCGTCGCAATCGCAGCAGAAGCTGTATCCAAGGGCATTAACCTAACGCTCGTTCGCAATGGATCGCGGGGAATGGTCTGGCTTGAACCGCTGGCCGAAGTGGAAACTCCCGAAGGCCGCATTGCATTCGGCCCGATGACGCTTGCGGATGTGCCCGGATTGTTTGGCGATCTGGCGCAGCACCCCAAAGCGTTGGGATTGACGGCAAACCTGCCTTGGTTACGCGCACAAAACCGCCTGACCTTTGCCCGCGTTGGCGTCATTGATCCGCTTTCCTTGAGTGAATACAAAGCACAAGGTGGCTTATCGGGTCTGTCCCGCGCTTTGACCATGGACAAGGCCGCCATCGTCACCGAAGTCACCGCCTCTGGCCTGCGCGGTCGCGGCGGCGCGGGCTTTCCAACGGGCATCAAATGGAAAACCGTGTCCGAAGCGCAAGCAGACCGCAAATACATCGTCTGCAACGCCGATGAAGGCGATAGCGCCACCTTTGCCGACCGCATGTTGATGGAGGGCGACCCTTTCACGCTGATCGAAGGCATGGTGATTGCTGGGCTTGCGACCGGCGCCACCAAAGGATTTGTGTATATCCGTTCAGAATACCCGATCGCGATTGAGGTGATGCAAAAGGCTGTGGCCTTGGCCAAAGCCGACAGGATGCTTGGCACCTCTGTTTTGGGCATCGGTCCTGCCTTTGACATTGAAATCCGCGTGGGTGCGGGGGCCTATGTCTGTGGCGAAGAAACCAGCCTGCTCAACAGTCTGGAGGGCAAGCGCGGCGTGGTTCGCGCGAAGCCGCCCTTGCCCGCGCTGGAAGGGTTCATGGGCAAACCGACCGTTGTCAACAACGTCATTTCGCTGGCGTCGGTGCCCGTGATTTTTGAGAAGGGTGCCGAACACCACCAGAATTTCGGCCATCGCCGCTCACGCGGGACCATCCCGCTGCAGATCGCTGGCAACGTCAGATACGGCGGCTTGTTCGAGGTTGCCTTCGGCCTCACACTCGCTGAAATCGTTGATAAAATTGCCGGAGGCACAGCGTCCGGTCGCCCGGTGAAAGCCGTGCAAGTTGGTGGACCGCTTGGCGCATATTTTCCACGGTCTTTGTTTGAAACGCCATTTTGTTACGAAGAGTTCGCGGCAAAAGACGGTATCGTCGGCCATGCCGGACTGACGGTGTTCGACGACAGCGCTGACATGCTCAAGCAAGCCCGTTTTGCCATGGAGTTTTGTGCCATTGAGTCTTGCGGGAAGTGCACGCCTTGCCGGATTGGGGCCGTGCGCGGGGTCGAAACCGTCGATCGGATCGCCAAAGGTGACGCATCGGCGATTCCGCTTTTGACCGACCTTTGTGCCACCATGAAAAGTGGATCACTTTGCGCCTTGGGTGGCTTTACGCCCTATCCGGTGATGTCCGCGCTGACCCACTTCCCTGACGACTTCAACGCGATAAAGGAAGCTGCAGAATGAAAGACTTCATCATTCCCGATCGTGATTTCGGCACCCCTGCGGCCAAATCGAAACAAATGGTCACATTGACCATCGACGGCTTCGACATCACCGTGCCGGAGGGCACTTCGATCATGCGCGCGGCGGCCGAAATCGGCATTTCTGTGCCAAAACTTTGCGCCACAGACAGCATCGATGCCTTCGGGTCCTGCCGTCTGTGCTTGGTCGAGATTGAAGGGCGTAACGGCACCCCCGCTTCGTGCACCACCCCGGTTGCGCCGGGCCTGAAA
>JBIHZO010000307.1:0-4544 GCA_044231405.1 Cypionkella sp.
CTTTGAGGGTGCCGAGGCGCGCACCATCACCGTCAAGGCTGGCCCGCGTGAACTGACTTTCCCGGCCACGCAATATTACCACGGTTATGCGGTGCCCAATTTCTACTTCCACATGACCACCGCCTACAACATCCTGCGGGCCAATGGCGTGCCGGTTGGCAAGACCGATTTCCTCGGCGCGTGATCTGGGGGCTTGAATGACAACGGCTTTGCTGGTGATTGACGTGCAGATGGCCTTTGTGGCGCGCCGTGATGCGGGTCACTTTTGGGCCAATCCCGACGCCGATGCCAGCATTGCCACCCTGCTGGCGGCGTTTCGGGTGCAGGGGTTGCCTGTGATCCATGTGCATCACCATGGCACCGACCCCGCTGATGATTTTCACGCCGAAGCGCCGGGGGCGGTGGTTCAGCCGGCCGCGGCTCCGATGGACGCCGAGCCTGTCTTCATCAAACACGGCTCATCCGCGTTTATCGGCACTGATTTGCTGCAGCATCTGGCCGATCAGGGGATATCGGGGCTGGTCATCGTGGGCGGGGCGGCGAACTATTGCGTCGAGTCCACCGCGCGCATGGCGGGCAATCTGGGGTTCTCAACGACGGTGGTAGGTGATGCCCTGATCAACTTTGGTGCGCGGCTGCGTGATGGGCGGCGGATGCCTGCGGCGGATGTGCTGGCGCTGACGCTGGCCAATCTGGACGGCGAGTTTGCCCATATCGCCAGCACCAATGAGATCCTGACTCAGATCGCGACCTGACGCGGATTTGGGCCAGTCTGATTCATCTGACGCCAAACCCACGATCAGGTGCCAGCTGGTGACGCGGCTGACAGCTTATGCCTTGTGCAATTGATCCGCAGCCGCCGTCCGCCCGGCCAATGCGACAACCACCAGCAACAGCAGCGACAGTGCCGCATAGGTAAAGCGGAAGCCGATGTGTTCGGCGACAAAGCCGATGGTCGAAGGCGCAATCAGGATGCCCGCGTAACCCACCATGGTGACGGTCGAAATCGCAGTGCCGGCGGGCAGGCCGGGGTGGTTTCCGGCAGCGGAAAACATGATCGGCACCATGTTTGCGATGCCAAGACCCGCACAGGCAAAGCTGATGATCGCCACCACATCCGTCGGGGCCAGCGCCCCGCCCAACAGGCCGGTCGCACCGATAAGCCCCGAAATGCGCAGGGTTTTCACCGCGCCAAAGCGGTTGCGCACTCGGTCACCGGCAAAGCGCATCACTGCCATGGCCCCCGCGAAGAACGCGAAGGCAAGGCCCGAGCGGAACAGATCAGCCCCCAACTCCTTGCCCAGATAGATCGCGGCCCAATCGAGAACAGCCCCTTCGGGCACCATCGAAAACAGCGCCATGAAGCCCAGTATCCACAGGCCCCAGTCGCGCGGAAACATGCCGCCATGGTGGGCCTTGGCCTCACCTTCCGCAGGCACGTCAGGGGCATCGTGCATCAGGAACGGCATCGCCGTCAGCACCAGCAGCAAGGCCACCAGCGTGCTGCCCATGGCCTGCAACTCTGCCCCCCATTGTGCGATGGCGTAGCTGCCGACCGAGCCGCCGACAAAGCCGCCAAGGCTCCAGAACCCGTGGCTTGATGACATGATCGCGCGGCCCAGCCGGCGTTCCACCCCGACGGCGTTGGCGTTCATCGCCACATCCATGCAACCGACCAATGCGCCAAACAGCGCCATGGCGGGGGCGACTGTCCACAAGGAGGGCGACAGCACGATCAAGAGCAGCGTCGGCACCGCAGCCAGCGCGAAGACCGACAGCACCTGCCGCGCGCCATAAGCCGCAATCAGGCGGCCCGCAAACAGCATCGCGCCCACGGCCCCCAGACCCAGCACAAGGATCAGAAGCCCCAGCGTGGTTTCGGTGATCTGATGGCGCGGCAACAGCAGTGGGATTTGCGGTGCCCAAGCCCCCATCAAAAAGCCGTTGGTGACAAACATGGCCGCAAGGGCCCAGCGGCCACGTTCCGCCTCGGTGTCTTTGTGCATCATCCGCCCCTGCCTGTTCGCGCTAACAGGGATAGGTGCGAAAAGGCCAAAGGAAAACCCTGAACTCTGCCTGTCGCAGCACCTTTTGTTGCAAATGTTGCAGGGCGGGTCAGCCGCGGTCAATCAGTGTCGGGCAAACCGCCATTCGGTGACTTGCGTCAGCACCGCACCGGGGGCCAGATCAATCGGCGGAAAGCCGGGTTGGTTTGGCGCATCAGGCCAGCCCTGCGCCTCGATCGCCAGCCCTTCATAGGGACCATGGCCGGGGCGGATGGCGTTGCGCCCGTCATAAAGCTGCACCCCGGGTTCAGTGCTGGCGACGACCATCGACAGGCCGGACGTCCCCTGAAGCCGCAGCACATCGCGCAGCGGGATGCGGCTGCGGCCAAGGCAATAGCAATTGTCCAAATCGGGGGCATGGGGCGACACCGGGCGCAACTGGCGCAGGTCATGGTCGCCGGTCACCGGGCGAATTTCCCCCGTGACCACGAAATCGGCATCGGCGGGCAGGTAGTGATCGGCGGCGACCTGAACGGCATGGCCGTCCCATGTCTCGCTGCCATCGAGGTTCCAATAGCTGTGGTTGGCGGCGTTGAAGATCGTTGGCGCGTCGGTGGTGGCACGGATCGACAAACGCAGCGCAGCCGGGGCCACCAGCGCAAAGCGCGCTTCAATCCGGCGGTTGCCGGGAAAGCCGCCTTCACCATCCGGCAGATCGATCGCCAGAACCGTCTCGGACGCGGTGGCGCTGACCAGATCCCAGACCTTCAGATGGGTTCCTGCGCCGCCGCCATGCAGGCAATTGCGGCCATCTTGATTGGCCTCGAACCGATGCAGTCGCCCCGCAATCACCGCCTGAGCGCCTGACAGGCGATTGACCACGGGC
This sequence comes from Cypionkella sp., assembly GCA_044231405.1. Classification (GTDB taxonomy): domain Bacteria; phylum Pseudomonadota; class Alphaproteobacteria; order Rhodobacterales; family Rhodobacteraceae; genus Cypionkella. Next base: position 2,893 of record JBIHZO010000307.1, read on the forward strand.
GCGATGATGGACCCATGATGGCGCATGTCGCCTTCGTAATCGGAAAGCAGATCCGACCCCAGCGTCAGATCATGCGCCACGCCCTTCAGCCGCACTGACTGCAAAACCGCGCCCCATGTCAGCACCGACACCGTCAGATCGCCCGCCTGCATGGTGATGCGCCGCACCTCTTCCCCCTGCGCGGTGGTGCCGAATGTGGTAACCTTGGCCATGATCGCCCCCTTTTGGCCCAGAGTGACGATCATCGCGCCAGCGTCAAGCGCCGTTCAGGCAATCCGCCAAAGTGGTGGCCAGCCCGCGCATAAGATCGGCATAGGCATGCGGTCCAGGCTCCAGTCCTGACCCCACCGGATCCAGTGCCGCGCCTGCGCGGGCCGTGCTGCCGTCCAGCAGTTGCAGCAGCAGGGCAGGATCGTGTTGCAGTTCGGGGAACACGCAAGTGACGTCGGCGATGGTGGTTTGCAGTTCTGCCAGATGCGCCGCGCCGGGCGCCGTGGCATCGCCCATCGCCACCGATCCCGCCGCCTTCAGCCCGTAATGCGCGGTGAAATAACCATAGGCGTCGTGGTAGGTGACAAAAGCGCGGTCTTTGAGCGGGGCCAACAGTGCGGAAAGTTCGGTGTCCAGCGCAGTGATCTGCTCTTTGGCCGCGATGGCGTTTGCGGTGTAGGTCTGGGTGTTGTCCGGGTCAGCCAAGACCAGTTGCACTGCGATCACATCGACCCAATAGGCGGCATTTGCCGGGTCCATCCAGGCATGGGGATCAATGCCGTCGTGCCCATGTCCATCTGATTCAGCGCTGTGGTCGTCGTGCTCGGTCGCTCCAAAGGCGCGGGTTTGCGTGTCTGCCTGATCCAGCAGCGGCAGCGAGACCATCCCGGCTTGCGCCCCTGCCAAGGCCCGATCCAGCCAGGGCGTCAGCTCTGGGCCGATCCACACCACCAAGTCGGCCTCGGCGATCTGTTGCATCTGGCTGGGGCGCAGCTGGAAGTCATGCTCATCCGCACCCTTTTCCAGCAGCAGCACGGGCGTGCCCAGATCCCCCATCACCTGTGCCACCAAGGCATGTACCGGGGGAATGTCGGTGATCACTTGTGGCACTTCTGCCAGGGCGGTCAGCGGAAGGCTGGCCAAAATTGACGATATGATATAACGCATTGCAAAGACCCTTTCGCTGCGGATGGCGTTGGGATAGTATGTTATACTATAACAAGTCAAGAGACCAAAGATGCCCCTGCTCGCCGACCATCACGATTGCCCCGGCTGCGCCACCCCCGATCTGGCCTTTGCCGTCCATGACCATGGCCATTGCGCCGCCGATGCCTTGGCGCGGGCCGATGCCGTGATCGCCGAGCGCGGGCTGCGAATGACCCCGGTGCGCCGCCGCACGCTTGAGATATTGCTGGAAGCTCATCGCGCGCTGGGGGCCTATGACGTGCTGACGCGACTGGCCGCCGAAGGCTTTGGCAACCAACCCCCGGTGGCCTATCGCGCGCTGGAGTTCCTCGAAGATCAGGGCCTTGCCCACCGAATTCGCCGCCTGAACGCCTTCACCGCCTGCATGCATCCCGGTGAGGCGCATGCCCCTGCCTTTCTGATCTGCCGTGCTTGCAACACGGTGGCCGAGGCCCCCGCCGCCCCGGTTTTGGCTG
>JBIHZO010000308.1:0-4489 GCA_044231405.1 Cypionkella sp.
CCCCGAAGCCCTATGACCACCGCTTTGACCATGAAGGCTGGCAAAAGCAGCCGTTCCAGTTGTGGCAGCAGGGATTTCTGGCGATGCAGGACTGGTGGGACCATGCCACCGAACCGCTGCGCGGACTGCGTCCTGAAGACGCCGAGCGCACGCGGTTTCTGGCCCGGCAAACGCTTGACGTGCTGTCGCCGTCAAACGCGCCAATGCTCAACCCCGAAATCATCGCCGAAACGGCCAAGACAGGCGGCCACAACCTTGCCGAAGGGGCCGCGCATTTTGCCCATGACGCCCTGAAAACCCTGACCGGCCAGCGCGATCCGGCCCCAGACGGCTATCAGATCGGCAAGGATCTGGCCTGCACCCCCGGTCAAGTCATCTATCGCAACGACCTGATGGAGTTGATCCAGTATACGCCGCAGACGCCGCAGGTTCATGCCCGCCCGATCCTGATCGTTCCGGCCTGGATCATGAAATACTACATCCTTGACCTTTCGCCCGAGAACTCGCTGGTGCGCCATCTGGTCGCCCAAGGCTTCACCGTATTCATGATCTCATGGGCCAACCCGACAGCCGAGCACCGCGATCTCTCACTGGAGGACTATCGCAAGCGCGGTGTGATGGAGGCACTGGATGCCGTGGCGGCCATCGTGCCGGAAATGCCGATACAGGCCGTCGGCTATTGTCTTGGCGGGACCATTCTGGCGATCGCGGCGGCGACGATGGCGCGCGACCGCGACAACCGCCTTGCCTCGGTCACGCTGATGGCGGCCCAAGTCGATTTCGTCGAGGCAGGCGAGCTTCTGCTGTTCCTTGATGAAAGCCAGGTCGCGTTTCTGGAAGATCTGATGTGGGAGCAGGGCTACCTCGACCGCCCGCAGATGGCCCGCGCTTTTGCTGCCATCAGGGCCGAAGACCTGATCTGGACCCGTGCCGTCCAGCGCTATTTCCTCGGGCGCGAGGATGTGCCGACCGACATCGGCGTCTGGCTGTCGGATACCACCCGAATGCCCGCGCGGATGCATTCGCAATATCTGCGCGGGTTGTTTCTGGAAAACCGGCTGACGGCAGGGCGCTTTGCAGTCGAAGGCCGCGTGATCGCACTGAAAGATCTGTCGGTGCCGATGTTCGTCATCGGGACCGAGACAGACCACATCGCGCCGTGGCGATCGGTCTACAAGACGAAGCTGTTCACCGACAGCGACCTGACCTTCGTGCTGACAAAGGGGGGCCACAACTCTGGCATCCTCAGCGAACCAGGCCACAAGGGGCGGCATTACCGCATCTCGCACCGCCCGGCGGGGGCGCATTATGTCGGTCCCGACGCATGGCTGGCAGAGACTGCGCCAAAGTCCGGGTCGTGGTGGCCGGATTGGGCGGACTGGCTGGCAGCGCAGGGCGGAGGTCTGGTGAATGCCCCCGCGATGGGGGAACCGGAGCGGGGCCTTGCCCCGCTTTGCCCCGCCCCCGGCAGCTATGTGCTGCAGCTCTGAACCAACGAGAAGATGACAGGATGACACCATGCCCCACCCCCGCCTGACATTTCACGGTGCCGCCCGTTCGGTCACAGGGTCGTGCTTCCGGCTGGAAACCGATCACGGAGAAATCCTGATCGACTGCGGGTTGTTTCAGGGGTCGAAGACCGAAAAGGAACTGAACTACCGCCCCTTCCCCTTTGCGCCCGAGAAGATTGGGGCGGTGATCCTCAGCCATGCGCATATCGACCATGCGGGCCTGCTGCCCAAACTGATGAAACACGGCTTCTCAGGGCCAATCCACGCAACACAGGCCACGACGGATCTGGCCGGGGTGATGCTGCCCGACAGTGCCCATATTCAGGAGATCGAGGTTGAGCAATTCAACCGTCGTGCCGCCCGCCGCGATCGCGGCACGGTCACTCCGATCTACACCGGCGCGGATGCCGCGGCCTGTCTCGATCAGTTCCGGTCGCATCCCTATGACAACTGGTTTGCCGTCCTGCCCGGCCTTCGGGCACGGTTCTGGAACGCAGGACATCTTCTGGGCTCGGCCTCGGTCGAGATCGAACTGGCCCAGACAGAGGGTGATCCGCTGCGCATCCTGTTCTCGGCGGATGTCGGACCGGACTACAAACTGATGCACCCCGACCCCCAAGGCCCAAGCGGTGTGGACTATCTGATTTGCGAGGCCACTTACGGTGACCGTGACCGCATTGATGCCACCGCCGACCGCCGTCGCCAACTGCTTTGCGACGAGGTGCGCGCGGCCATGCACCCCGATGGCACGCTATTGATTCCGTCATTTGCGGTCGAACGTGCGCAGGAACTGGTCAGCGATCTGGGCCGCCTGATTGCCGAAGGTGCCTTGCCGCAGATCCCGATCTATGTGGACAGTCCGCTTGCGACCAAGGCCACGCGCATCTTCGCCATGCATCACAAAGAGTTGGAGGAAGGTGCGGTGCTGATGCGGGGCCTGAAGTCACGGCATCTGCATTTCACCGAGACGCGCGAAGAAAGCATCGCGCTTGATCGGGTAGAGGGGTTTCACATCGTGATCGCTGCCTCGGGCATGTGCGACGCAGGTCGCATCCGGCATCGGTTGAAGAACTGGCTTTGGCGTGAACAGGCCACTGTCCTGTTTACCGGGTTTCAGGCGGTCGGCACGCTGGGACGCATCTTGCAGGACGGCGCGAAATCGGTGCGTATTCAGGGCGAGGAATTCGCGGTGCGCGCCCGGATCCGGTCACTTGACCTTTACTCCGGCCACGCCGACGGGACCGAATTGCGCAACTGGATCAAAGAGCGGCTGCCGGTCCGGCATCAGGTGTTTCTTGTCCATGGCGAAGAGCCCGCGATGGCAGGGCTTGCGGCGCGACTGGATGGAATTGTGGCGGCGGGCAATGTCTTGCAGCCCAGACTGGATGAGGGTTACAGGTTGACACCAGACGGCGCACAAAGCCTTGCACCGACGACGCCTCCGCGCCTGCCGCCTGAAAAAGTTGCGCAGCTTGACTGGCACAACGATGTGTCGCGTCTGCTGCTGGAAATCAACGAGGGCCTTTTGGCAAGTCCGGACGAAAAGACCCGTGCCGCCCTGATCCGCCGTCTGCAACGTGCGCTGAAGGACGCAGAGCGCTAGGTCGGGGTCCGTCAGCGCGGTCGCCAGCATCCCCGTGCGTCTCCCAGAGGGTTGAATTTCGCGACGGTATCGCGCCCGACATGAAAGCCACCTGATCACACGGTCACCAAGTTTCGGGCGCATCTGCAAAAGTCTGCGTGCCGCACGGTGTCAAATTGTCGCCCATAAGATACTTTGACTTGTCACGGTTCGCAGCGGACACAGCGGTCAATAGATATCGTGTGGGCACTCTGGGGTATGCGTAACTCTGAATCGCTTTGCACCAGCCAGAGGCCCTGAAGATGGAGTTCAAGTTTGCCACAGGACACCAACGCCTGACGCTGTTGTCGCGTCGAAACATTGCGTGCGATGCTGTGGTGAGAATATCCAGAAAGCAAGGCGGTTTCCAAAAGAAGCCAGGCGTGACCGTTGCCGGGCAAAGGCCACATCAAAGACTTTCCATTCAGCCAAGCCTGTCAAAGTCCTCAGTGCGCGAGTCTTGGTGATAATCTGATGGAAATCCGTTCAATGGAAATTGGTTCCAAGCTGAGGTCTTGGCGAAAATCAAACGTGGTGAAACAGCAGGTTATTGCAAGCAGACTTGGGGTATCTCAAACTGCTGTTTCCCGTTGGGAAAATGGATTGGAGACACCATCACCCGCCATTATGGGCCAATTGCGAACAATAATGGCGAAATCATTGCAGGACGATTTTCTGGTGGATCGTTTATTCATCGAACGGCAGTCCTCTATCCGGGCGCTTTTCGATATTGATGGGGCAAGGCTTTTATGCAGTTCGGCCGGATTTCAATCACTTTGGCCTCAGTTTGCCTTGTTTCACGGGCGCATGATGATGAACGCCTTGGTCGATGAGTCCAGAGAGCTTTATCTTGATGCCGATTTCCTGAAGTCCGCAATAAGAGGTGAAGTGCTGGTGGTCAGCGGCGTTTCAGACAGTCACACCGACATCGAAGTGGATCAGGCACATCGACATCGCTGGATAACCGCATACAGAAATATCGGATCGAGAAGGGTTATCGATATGAGTTTCGAAGCCTGCGACCCAACTGCCCTCAAAGGGATTCATGAAATCTGCAGGGTCGATGACTTCTGACATGTTCAATTGGCCCTGACGATTGTCATACCTGCACAAATGGAAGCAAGATCGTTTCTTTTTGCGCAAGGCAGCGGCAAAATGGCCAACGCGCTTTTTGGAAAATCGGAAACAGCGCCTCTCATCAGCGACACTGATTTGCTTTGTCATGGAGGGGCGAGAGTATCCGTTATGAGCAAGAGGTTTTTTTGACCCAGATTCGGTCCCCTTTCACCAGTGCATTGGCGGTTTCGAGCAGCTTGCGCATGATCGCGATGATTGCGACCTTGGCGGGTTTCCCGCC
>JBIHZO010000309.1:0-4482 GCA_044231405.1 Cypionkella sp.
CATGATTTCGCTGGAGTTTTCGCGCAGGATCAACGCGTCCCGCATGTGTTCCGCATCCGGGCAGATCATCCAGCCGGTCCGCAGCCCTTGCAGCCCCAACGCCTTGCTGACCGATCCCGTGGTGATGCCACGGGCATAAAGACCGGCGACGGCGGGCGCGCGCGGGCCGTCCCATTCCAGACCGGCATAGACCTCGTCGATGAGCAGCCAGGCCCCCACCCGGTCGGCCATCGCCACCACCTCGGCCACCTCACCAGCCGTCATCAGATCGCCGGTGGGGTTGTTCGGATTGGTCAGAAAGATCATCCGCGTGCCCGGCGTGACGGCTGCCGCCAGCCGGTCCAGAGGCAGCCGCCAGCCATCCGCCTCGGACCTGGCGACCTTGATGATTTCGGCCCCCTTGGCGCGGGCCAGCACTTCGGCCTGCGGCCAGCCGGGGGTCTCAATGACGATCCGCTCGCCGGGTTGCAGGCGCTGCATGATGGCCAGATAATTCGCTTCCGCCGCCCCGGCCGTGATCAGCACATCCGCAGATGTGCAAATGCCGCTCAGTCCGGCCTGCGCCAGAACATGATCGCGCAGTTCGGGCAGACCGCGAAAGTCGCGGCCATTCCAGTCCAGCAGCAGGTTCGGGTCCAGATCATCCAGATAATCGCCCAAACGCGGCGAGGCCGAAAGGGAAAACCCCACGATCGCTTCGGGCGCGGCCTGCGTGGTTTCCAGCAGATATTCGAACAGGGTATGGATCTTGACTTTCAACCGGGCGCTCCGCTTCATCTGGCATCGGGGGTGCGCGCATGATGGAGAAGATTCTGCTGAAGGGGAAACCCATTCGGCTGGCGGTTCTGGATTACGGTCTGTTCGAGGTGCATGCGGGGCCCCGCACCATCGGCATCTGCGGCTTTGCCGTTGAGACCGATGCGGGCGAAGTGGTGCTCATCGACACCGGATTTCCAGTAAAATATGTGGCCGATGCAGAGGCTGCGACGGCCGAGGACGGTTTGGCCAGTTTTGGCCGCGTGGTGCAGATCAGTGCCGAGAATACACCGCAGGCGCAGCTGGCCAAGCTGGGACTGCAAGTATCTGATGTGACGCTGATGATCCAAAGCCACACTCATATTGACCATGTGGGCCATATGGACGGCTTTCCCGCCGCGCCGATCCTGATCGCCAAGGCAGAGCGGGATTTGCCGCGACCGCTGTATTGGTCGGGCAAACAGGCAATGGAGTGGCCCAACCGCCGCTATCAGCTGGTCGCGCAGGATTTTCTGCTGGGAACCGGGTTTGAGGTGCTGTTCTGCCCCGGCCACGCGCCCGGCCAACTGGCGTTCATGATCACCCTGCCGGAAACTGGCGCGGTCCTGCTGACCTCGGACGCGATCAGCCGCGCAGCCGAGGTGGACGAAGGCTTTGCCGGATCATGGGATGTGCCTTTGGCCATCCATCACGGCGACCGGCTGATGCGGCTGGCGCGCGCGCGCAAGGCACAGATTATTTATGGGCACAGCCCGCAGCAATGGCCCGACCTGCGCAAGGCGCCCGACTGTTTCACCTGACGTCACGCCCCTGATTCAGGATGATGACGTTGCCACTGCAGATATCGCCGGCAGGGGAAATCAGAAAGCCCACCCATTTCGCCACCTCGGACGGCTGCATCGCATGGCCGTGCGGCATGGCGGCGATGGCGCGGGCCAGCACGTCATCGCTTAGCACCTTGAACAGCGGGGTTTCCGTCATTGCCGGGGCAATCGAGTTCACAGCGATCTTGTCACGCGCATACCGCCTTGCCAGATCCTTGGTCAGAGTGTCCAGCGCCGCCTTTGACGCCCGGTAATGCGGCGGATCGAACACGTCGAAGTTATAAGCCCCGTTTGAGCTGATGTTGACGATCTTGCGCACGCCTTCCCGCCCGGCCATCAGTTTTATCGCGGCCTGACAGCAGTGAAACGCGCCCGAGAAATTGAGCGCCATCTGTCGGTCCAGTTCTGAAGCTGGAATGTCGGGAAAGTCGGACATGAAACAAGTGCCTGCGTTGTTGACCAGCGCGTCGATGCCGCCGTGGTCTTGGGCGATCCTCGCAAAACGCGCGTTGAGTGCGGCCACATCTGTCAGGTCGACCTGCTCACCGTCGAAATCCGGTCCGGCCATGTCCCGCAATCCTGTGGCATCAATGTCCAGCCCAACGACATGCAGCCCATCTGCCATCAACTGCGCGGTGATGGCGCGACCGAGGCCGCCTGCAGCCCCAGTAACAACGGCTATTCTCTTCATAGTCCACCTCAATGGCATCCCAGCACTCTGGTGCCACATCACTGCAACATCAGGACAAGGATTTCCACTGACTCTGTTGTGCAAATCGGCTGATGGCCAGACTTTCCTTTCTCCCGGACAGACTTATCCCACAATCTTCGTGACGGGGATGTCGAGCTTGGTGAAACCGTTCAGGACGGCAACACGAACCTGGAACTCGGCGACCTGACGGTCGAAGTCCCGCGCCATGAGACGCTGACCCAGCAGTTTTACACAGTGCATCTTTGTTTCGACGCGGCTTCGGCGGTGGTAGCCGCGCCATCGTCGCCAGAGCGCACGGCCGAGGTATTTTGATGCCCGCAGGGCCTCGTTGCGCGCGATGGCACCTGCCGTGGCGGTTTTCGATGGCTTGGCATTCTTGCGCGGCGGAATGACGGCATCTGCACCGCGTTCGGCGATGGCGTCGTGACACTTGCGCGTGTCGTAGGCGCCGTCCGTTGCCCGGGAACGGTTTGCCTGCAAGCCGTGAGAGGGGGCCGTGACACTGACGATATCCTGATCGACAGGGATCTGGCTGAGCAACTCGGGCCGCATCGGGGCGCTGCCCACATCGCTGCTGGTGACTTCAACTGCCCGAATTTCCAATGTTTCCTCGTCGATCCCGAGATGGACCTTGCGCCAGACACGGCGCTTGGGACCACCGTGCTTGCGGGCGTTCCACCCACCTTCACCCTCCACCTTGATCCCCGTGCTGTCGATCAGCAGGCGCAGTGGACCCTGCAACCCCCGATGCGGGATGTTCACGGCAAGGGTCTTCTGGCGACGGCTGAGCGTGCTGAAGTCCGGCACATCCCAATCGAGGCCGATCAGGCCAAGCAGGCTGTCGACGAAGCCAGTCGTTTGCCGCAGCGCCATGCCGAACAGCACCTTCATCGTCAGGCAGGTCTGCACGGCAGCATCGCTGCAGACGGGCTGTCGCCCCCGCTTGCCGGTCGGATTTGCCGCCGACGCCATCTCAGGATCGAACCAGATCGTCAGCGATCCGCGCCGCTTGAGCGCGTTCGCCATTGGGCTCGAACCAATGGAGCCTAAATGGCTCATTACACGCGGGCCAGTTCAGCGTCTTGTCGGTCGGTGTGTTCGGTCTGCTCATCCATCCAAGCTATCACGCTGGATTCACAAGATTAATCCCTCACGGCATTTGGGCAACACAGCCGCACTCCACCTTAAGTTAAGTTAAGTTGAGTTCGCCTGTTAACGCCCAAAAAACTCCGATGAGGGGTCCGATAAAACCAGTTTGCGCATTTGTGCCGAGAGATGGCTCCTTAACTCCAAATATCGGGGCAAAGTCTGAGTGTCGAATGACCAGCGAGGCCTTTCGAGATCAACGTCGAGCACCTCGACGACCCTTCCCGGCCGCGGCGCTAGCAAGACAATTTGATCGGCGAGCAGAATCGCTTCGTCGACACTATGCGTCACAAAGATGACCGTGGATTGGCATTGCGCCCAGATCTTCAGTAGCTCAATTTGCATCAACTCTCGGGTTTGGGCATCGATGCTGGCAAAGGGTTCGTCCATCAACAAAACACGCGGGTCAGGTGCCAATGCGCGCGCAAGTGCCACGCGTTGGCGCATTCCACCAGACAGGGCCGCAGGAAATGCGTTGGCAGCACGAGCAAGGCCAACGAGGTCGATGTGATGTGCGACGCGATCATCAAGCTCGCGCTTTGACAGCCCTAGGTCTGCCAGTCCAAACGCGATGTTTTGCGCAACGGTTGCCCACGGGATCAGCCGAAATGACTGGAATACGAAACCAATGTCTGGCCCCGGTTGCGGTGGCTTGCCAAAGATGCGGACTGAACCGGTATCGGGGCGAGTCAGCCCATCCGCCAGTTGCAGCAGTGTGGTCTTGCCGCAGCCCGAAGGCCCCAGAACCGCAACAAACCGCCCGGGCGCAATCGTCAGCGAGATGTCGTGGAGCACTGCGGTCGGATTGTTTCGGTCCCCCGAAGGAAAGGTCTTGCCAACCCGGTCGAACACGATGCCGTCTTGTGGTGTTGGTTGGCGGCCTGTCATCGTCCCGGTGCATCCGAGCCTTGGTCTACGCCGATTTGGGCAAGCACCTCGTCTGCGACGGTGAAATCAACCCAAGCGTCAAGGCTTACCGGTGGTGCACCCTTGAAATCGTCCGTCGCAAACACCCAGTCTTGGGTATACTGCAAGTCGGCCCGA
>JBIHZO010000310.1:0-4479 GCA_044231405.1 Cypionkella sp.
CAGGGTCAGGATCATCTGCAATTCGTCCGAAACCATGCGCCCTGCCGGAATCCCGGTCCAATCCGAGATGATCGAGGCCACCGATTGCTCATCGACATGGGAATACACCATGCGGTCTTCGGGCTTGGTTTCCTCAAGCCCCGTCATCTTGATGGCCAACTGACTGCGCAGCGTAACCGTGTCCGCGCCTTCCTCACCCAGGCCGGTGCGCAGCGACAGAATTTCATCCACCATCGCCTTTTCGCCGCTGTACATCGCCTCGGCCAGCGCCAGTTCCGCCTCGGCCGCCGCCTGTTCGGCCTGCGCCTCGATGATGCGTTCCTCGTTCACTTCACCCAGATCGCGCTGCGATTCCTTGGCGGCGATTTCGGACCCCAGAGCCAGAATCTTCACCCGCAGATCCTGCACGCGCGCCGGCGTGGTGGATTGGCTGATCGCCACCCGCGCGCAGGCGGTATCCAGCAAAGACACCGCCTTGTCAGGCAATTGGCGGCTGGGGATATAGCGCGCTGACAGGTTCACCGCCGCCACCACTGCCTCGTCCGAGATGCGCACACCGTGGTGTTTTTCCATCGGCGCAAGGATACCGCGCAGCATGTAGCAGGCGCGGTCAATCGAGGGTTCATCAATGGTGATCGGCTGGAACCGACGGGTCATGGCCGGGTCCTTTTCGAAATACTTGGCGTATTCCATCCAAGTGGTCGCTCCCACCGTCCGCAACGTCCCGCGCGCAAGGGCAGGCTTCAGCAGGTTGGCCGCATCACCCGTACCCGCAGCACCGCCTGCACCCATAAGCGTATGAATTTCATCAATAAACAAGATAATCGGTACTGGGGAACCCTGCACCTCATCGATCACCGACCGCAGGCGCTGTTCAAATTCGCCCTTCATGCTGGCCCCCGCCTGCATCAGCCCAAGGTCCAGCATGAACAGCTTGGTACCCTGCAATTTCGGCGGCACGTCACCGCTGGCCAAGCGCTGCGCAAAGCCTTCGACCACGGCGGTTTTTCCCACCCCGGCCTCCCCAGTCAGGATCGGGTTGTTTTGCCTGCGCCGCAGCAGAATGTCGATGATCTGGCGGATTTCCTCATCCCGGCCCACGATCGGGTCCATCTTGCCCGATGCCGCAACCTCGGTCATGTCAACGGCAAAGCGCCCCAGAGCGGTTGTGCCTGCCCCCGGCGCGCCGCCCGCTGCCGCCCCGGCCTGCGCCCGGCCAATGCCGGTGCCGTCCATCGGGCGCATGTCTTCTTCATCGCTGTCTTTCCAGGCCGAGCGCGCTTCGGACACCAGACTGTCAATATTGATCTCGCCGAACACCTTCGACATCTGCACCAGTTCGCGGCGCAGGGATTGGTTTTTCAGGGCGGCCACCAAAGCATGCCCGGTGCGGATTTGCGCCTCGGCAAACAGCAGGGTCGCGTAGTGCCAGCCGCGGTCCAGCACATCGGTCATCTGATCGGAAATCGCTGGCATCTCTGTGGCGTTCTTGCGCAGCGCGTCAATGACGCCGCCCAGATCCTTGACCATCTTGGCGCGGTCCAGTTTGAAATGGGTCAGTGTGGCCGAGATATCCGACTTGGGGTTGTTCACGATGTGGAACAGCCAGTGCGAAAGTTCAACGTTGCGGTTGCCCTCGTTCTTGGCATGGCGCAGCGATTGCAGGAATGCGTCATAGCCCACCCGGTTCAATTTACCGGCGACTGTTTCAAGACTGATATCGGCCATTTGTCCCTATTCCTTTCGTTTCTTTATGGGGTGGTCTTAAATCGTCACTTCTCAAACTTTACCCAGGCCGCTGTTCCGCCGAGAAAACGGCATCGCTGCGATAGGTTCCGGGTTTGGCGGGTGGAGGTGCCACCCATCCGGTCCAGCCTAGTGCCGCGCCCTTGCCCAAGGCCACACCTTTCGTTTGGTCTGCAGGCAGGGCCGGCGCGATTTCGACCTCAATCTCATGACCAAGATACCAGAACAGCAACTCGGTCAGGCGAATGAAATTCCTGGCTCCGGGTAAGTAGCTTTGGTATTCGGCCAGACTTTCGCAGCGCACTCCGACGCGGATTTTCTCATTCACGCTTTGAACCCGCGATCCAAGCCGGCAGTCGCGGCCCAAAGAACTGCCCTTGGACCCCAGACGCGAAAGGTCACCTTGCTCAAACGGCAGCCAGACCGGGATATTCTCATCAATCGTGATCACCACGTCGCACAGCTTTTCCAAAATCTGCCGCAGCCGCACCGGGCTTTTGATCCGCGCCATGCCGATGCCCGCGACAGGCAGGCGCGCCAGATCGGGGACCGTCCCCCGGTGGCGCAGCGCTGGCGATGCAAGTCCGATCGGCGCACCAACATAGGCCTGAAAGCGGTCTTCAGTGGGGTGGTCAAACTGGCTGATCCCCCGCGCATCCGACCAAGCCCGAAAGAACAACTGCTGAAACCGGCTGGTGAAGATATCAGCAAAGCGCACAAAGGCGTCATCTTTGAACTGATACCACTGCTGCACCTCGGCGGTGGTGTTCAGCGGCAGTGCGCCTTGCGGCCCGAAATAGCCCAGAAAGGCCGACCGGACCCGCAGCTTGCCATTCGGGCGCTCCTGTACTTGGGTGACATTCGCATTTGGGAACGCCTGAAACGGTTCCTGACCCAGTCGAACCGCCTCATCGCGCAAAGACTGGTTGCGACCGATCCGGGGGATTTGCGGATTGGCGCGCTCGATATCCCGCATCAGGGCCAAGAAGCCAAACTCGGGCGGTTGCGCGACCAGATCCTTACGCCGCTGCGATTTGACCTTTGGCGCGCGTGTCACAGCAGTGGCCCCTGTCCGGTGCGCGGCGGCCAGGTTTTGATCACCCCGCGTTGGTCCGACTGAATCACCACCTGCGTAAAGCTGTTGATCGAGGCGTATTCGGCCATGAACCGGTCCAGTACTGCCCCCATCAGAAACACTCCCGACCCCTCAAACGCCCGTTCATCAAAGCGCAGCGTCACTTCGGTGCCGCGTGCCGCATGATAACCGCCCGCCCGCCGCACCGTGCGCACAACAGGTCGGCTGCTGACCGATTTCAAACCCTGCAACTGACGTTCAGTCACTTGGCTGGACACATCGGTGAACAGTGACAACAGTTCGCGCAAAGCCGCCGCGCCGTCACGGCTGCCCCGGTTGTCCAGCCCCAGAAAGTTCAGCGACAGGAAACTGATCAGCCGCCAATGCACCGGCCCCGATTGCGTGCGGTGCGGGGCGTTGCGTTCAATCTCGACCACGCTTTCGCGCGGCACCGTCGGCCCGGCCACACAGCGCAACGGCAACGAGGTGTCGTCATTCATTCGAAAATCGGCACCACCTTGCGCGATGGGCAAATACTGCGGCAAGTGGCGATTGGAGCACAGCAGCTTAATCTGCAATCGTTTGACCCGTTCGTCCGAATCCAGATGGCCGGGTTCGTAAATCGAAATGAGGGTTTCGGTTCCGGTATAGCCCTGCGTCTGACCAAACCGCTTTTCCTTGGCTGCCAAACGACGTGGGCGGTGCTTGGCGGTGAAATACAGCGCCTCGCGCGGCTGCATCACATCGGCGGGCAAGCCATAAAGCGGATGCACCGGCACTTTGGTTTGCACACCGGCGTAATAGCCGAATACCTCGCGGATACGGTGGACTTCGTAATGGGTGCTGGGGCTGCTGTCCGCCTGCACCAGATATTCGTGGCGCAGGGTGTCCAGTTTGACCTGACTGCAGTTTTCTTCAAAGAGGTTGACCGCAGGGGCCGCGAACAGGCGAAAATTCTCGGCGGTCACGCGCGCAGGCAGGTTCGGCCGGACATTGTCCATCTCGATCATCAGGTCAAAGCCAGAGGCCTTGATCAGAGGAAACAATTTTCGCAAACCCTTGAGCTTGAAGCCGAGGAACTTTTGAGGAAATATGAAAAATTCACGCAGCAGACTGAAGCCCCGGAAAACCCGCGTGTCTTCGGAAAAGATGGCTTCGTTTTCATCAAAGCCAATTTGTTCAAGAAAATCAGGTTCCAGCCGGATAAAGGCCGGATCGCCGCGCGCATCAAGATAGCGGATGGTCGCTCGATTTGCATTATTGAACATATGTTCATAAATAGAGACGCTTTCGCCCGGATCCCCCACCAGATGCAAGGTCAGCGTGTCTGCCTTGATGCCTGACACCGGTTTGCCGGGTTTGTCTTTCTCGGCGGCGGAAACCGGGCGCAGGAACGACAGAAGCAACCCGCCCGCCGCACCTGCGCCAACGTCCAGACCCATGGCCTGAAACGTGGTCGGGCCGGTCACAAAGCGCGCTGCCGTCAAGCGCAGTGGCCACAGTTCCAGCGCCGAGCACAGCCGGAAGCGGCAGGAAATCCGCTGATCCCGGTCCACATATCGTGCGTCAAGATAGGCCCCCGCCGGAAAGGTTTTGCCCTTTTCCAACTCGTCATCGCCATAAACCGGCTCTGCCTGCACCAACAAAGCACTGGGGGT
>JBIHZO010000311.1:0-4476 GCA_044231405.1 Cypionkella sp.
CACGAGGCGTCCGAGACGTTGATTTATATGGGCCGCGGCAGCCGGTTGCTGGGCGCGGTGGCGGTGGCGGATACGCCACGCAGCACCGCCAAAGCCGGGTTGGCGGCCCTGCGCGCGGCGGGGGTCGAAGAGATTGTGATGATGACCGGCGACCGGCGCCCGGTGGCTTTGCGCATTGCGGCGGGTTTGGGAATTGCTGAGGCGGAGGTGCATGCAGGTCTGTTGCCCGCAGACAAGGTGGCGTTGGTCAGCGCCTTGGCTGCCAAGGGCCGGGTGGCCTTTGTCGGAGATGGCGTGAACGACGCCGCAGCCTTGGCGCGGGCGGACGTGGGGATTGCCATGGGTGCGGCGGGCAGTGAGGTGGCGTTGCAAGCCGCCGAAGTGGCGCTGTTGTCGGAAGACATGGAAAGACTGGCGCTGGCGCATCGTTTGGCGCGGCGCACCGCGCGGGTGATCAAGCAGAATCTGTACTTTGCCATCGGGGCGATGGTGGTGCTGGTGATTGCCGGGCTGTTTTTTGATCTGCCCTTGCCGCTGGCAGTGGTGGGGCATGAGGGCGGCACGCTGCTGGTGGTGCTGAACGGGCTGCGGCTGCTGCGCGACCCGATCCGGGTGATTTGAACGGGTCTGGCTGAACGAGACAGGCGGAACGAGACAGACTGAACGGGCGGGGCGGTCCTTGCCCCCATCGAGGGGGCGCGGACCGCAGCTGACGCGTCATAACGATCTATGTCGGATGGTTGGCCATGTCGAACGCTCCGCGGGGGATATTTGAGCCAATGTGACAGCCTTTCAGACTGGCTCAAATATCCATGCGACGCTGATGTCCTGCATTGGCGCTGCAAGTCCGGTGCAGCGGTCAGAACCCCACATCATCGCGTGGGCCTGATCCTTGCCACTGCTTGGCAAGGTTGCCAAAGCGGGTGAAACGGCCTTCAAACGACAGCTCCACCGAGCCGATGGGACCGTGGCGCTGCTTGCCGATGATCACTTCGGCCTTGCCATGCACCTGCTCCATCACCGTTTGCCACTGCGCCATCTTTTCCAATTCGTGATCGCCGGGCTTTTCGCGTTCCTTGTAATATTCATCGCGGTAGACGAACATCACCACATCGGCGTCTTGCTCGATCGACCCGGACTCGCGCAGGTCCGACAGCTGGGGCCGCTTGTCTTCGCGGCTTTCCACTTGCCGCGACAACTGCGACAGCGCGATCACCGGGATGTTGAGTTCCTTGGCGATGGCCTTCAGGCCCTGGGTGATCTCTGAGACTTCCTGCACCCGGTTGTCGTTTTTCGACGTGCCCTTCAGCAGCTGCAAATAGTCGATGATCAGCACATCCAGCCCGTGCGTGCGCTTGAGCCGCCGGGCGCGGGCGGCGCATTGACTGATCGGCAGGGCGGGAGTGTCATCAATGTAAAGCGGACAGGATTCGAGCGACTTCGCGGCCTCGACAAAGCGGCGGAATTCGGTTTCCGTCATGTCACCGCGCCGGATCTGCTCGGATGGCACTTCGGATGCCTCGGACAGGATCCGCGCTGCCAGTTGTTCGGCGCTCATCTCCAGGGAAAAGAAACCCACCACGCCACCCTCAACCGCGCCATCTGTGCCATCATGGGTGCGACCGCGCTTGTAGGCTTTGGCGATGTTGAAGGCGATGTTGGTGGCAAGCGAGGTTTTGCCCATGGACGGACGGCCCGCAAGGATCAGCAAGTCGGACGGATGCAAGCCGCCCAGTTTCTTGTCCAGATCAATCAATCCGGTCGAAATGCCGGCAAGACCGCCATCGCGCTGATAGGCGGCATTGGCGACGTTCACCGCATCGGTGACGGCCTTCAGAAACGACTGAAAGCCGCGCTCCGCCACGCCCTGTTCGCCCAGTTTGTACAGGCGCTGTTCGGCCTCGGTGATCTGCTCTTTCGGCTCGGAGTGGATTTCCACCTTGGCCGCTTTTGCGGAAATGTCCCGCCCCAAGGCGATCAGCTCACGCCGCACCGCCAGATCATAGATCATCTGCGCATAATCGCGCGCGGCAAAGGCCGAGATCGCGGCCCCGGCCAGACGCACCAGATAGGACGGGCCACCCAGTTCGCGCAGGCCCGCGTCATCCTCAAAGAACGGCTTCATCGTCACCGGCGAGGCCAGCGCGTTCTTCTGGATTCGGGCGGCGGCGCGTTCAAAGATGCGTTGATGCACCGGATCAAAGAAATGCTCTGGCTTCACCAATGCCGCGATGCGGTCATAGACGTCGTTGTTGGTCAGGATCGCGCCCAAAAGCTGCTGTTCCGCCTCGATGTTGTGCGGCAGCACCTCTATGTCCATCGTGGCGGGCGGCATCGGGCGCAGGGTGGCGATCTCGTTCATGACAGGTTCCCAGAGATGAGGTGCCTCTCTGCTTGCGCCTGCAAGGCGCGGCCGACAAGACAGAATAAGACTGTGGACAAGAAGGGTGCGACTCGGCCGTCAATGCGATTGCCTCAGGTCAGCCTACCACATCTGGCGACGCTGTGCAGCCAGTCTACCAGAATCATAGTTCGGACCTTGGGTTGTCCACAAAGCATCCACAGCAGCGTTAGCGCGAGTTCTGCAACCTCTGTGGATTACTTTGACGCCCGCGCCGCCTGCCAGCCGCGCGGATCATTCAGGAACACTTCCACCTCTGCCAGCGTTGCCGCATCAAACGATCCTTGCGCGCGGGCTTCGGCCAGCACGTCCCACCAGGTGCACAGATGATGCAAGGCGATGCCGTGATCGGCAAGGCGCTGCGTGGTTTCAGGGAAAATCCCGTAGTAGAAGATCACCGCCGTATGCGCGCAGCTGGCCCCCGTTTCACGGATGGCATCAACAAACGACAGCTTGCTGCCGCCATCAGTGGTCAGATCTTCGACCAACAACACCCGCTGACCTTCGGTCATGGCCCCCTCGATCCGAGCGTTGCGGCCATAGCCTTTGGGCTTCTTGCGCACATAGGTCATCGGCAATGCCATGCGCTCGGCCACCAGCGCCGCAAATGGGATGCCTGCCGTCTCGCCCCCGGCAATATTGTCAAACGCCTCGAATCCGGCATTCCGCATCACTGTCACGCTGAGAAAATCCATCAGCACCGAGCGGATGCGTGGATAAGAGATCAGCTTGCGGCAATCGATATAGGTGGGTGAGGACAAGCCGCTGGCCAGCGTGAACGGCGTCTCAGCGTTGAAATGCACCGCCTTGATTTCCAGCAAGGCGCGGGCGGTGAGGCGGGCGATTTCAGAGGCAGGTGGGAAAGCGGTCGGGATCATGGCAACTCCTAAGCGGGCCTGAGTCGCCCGGACGTTCAGGCGCGATGTGTTGCGGGGGATGGACCAGAACACAGGCATTCGTCAAGCAGGGGTGGCCTTGCCATTCACATTGGCCCCAATATCCCCCCCGGAGGGTCCAGCCGATCAGCCAGCATCCCCACCAGGAAATGAGGATGCGTCAGCGCGGCACTGGCCCCTTCGATGGGGGGCAGGGCCGCACCACCTTAGGCTTCAACATGCCAATGCACTGGGAAACCGGGGTTGAACACCGTCACCGGGCCGGCCTCGGTGAAGATCTTGTCGGGGAACACCTGTGCCAACTCGTGCTTCACCAACCGCAACCGGCCCTCATTCACCGGCAGACGGTAGAACGCCGGGCCGTTCAGCGAGGCAAACGCCTCCAGCCGGTCCAGCGCGCCCATTTCCTCAAACACATGCGCCAGCAGAGGCATGGTGTTGGTGGCCGTAAAACACCCGGCGCAGCCGCAGGCGTGTTCTTTCAGCGCGTCCACATGGGGGGCTGAATCCGTGCCCAACAGGAACCGCGCTTCGCCACTGGTGGCCGCCTCGCGCAGTGCCAGCCGGTGCTTTTCGCGTTTGGCCACCGGCAGGCAATAGTAATGCGGCTTGATGCCCCCGGCGAGGATATGGTTGCGGTTCAGGATCAGGTGATGCGTGGTGATCGTCGCCGCAAGGTCCGGCCCTGCGGCACGGGCATAGGCCACGCCGTCTTCGGTGGTGATATGCTCCATCACCACCCGCAGGCCGGGATTGCGGCGGCGCAATGGGTCCAGCACGGTGTCGATGAACACCGCCTCACGGTCAAAGATGTCCACCGCAGGATCTGTCACTTCGCCGTGAAGGCACAGGGGCAGGCCGATTTCGGCCATTTTTTCCAGCACACCCTGCACCTTGCCGAAATCGGTCACGCCAGAGTGCGAATTGGTGGTGGCCCCGGCCGGATAAAGCTTGACCGCTTTCACAATCCCGGACGCGGCCGCTTCGGCCACATCTGCCGCATCGGTGCCCTCGGTCAGATACAGCGTCATCAGCGGCTCAAACTGTGCGCCCTCGGGCAAGGCCGCCATGATGCGGTCACGGTAGGCTGCGGCCTGCGCGCCGGTCACCACGGGCGGCACCAGATTCGGCATGATGATCGCACGGGCGAAATGCCGTGTGGTTTCGGGCAGGACACCC
>JBIHZO010000312.1:0-4466 GCA_044231405.1 Cypionkella sp.
CTGCCTGTGCAAACACTTGCGCGATGCCCAGACCCATTGTGCCCAACCCAACGATGCCAACGGTCTGCATCATTCGCCCCGGAACTGCGGCTTGCGTTTGGCGCGGAAGGCGGCGATGCCTTCGGCTTTGTCGGCTGAATCCATCAACGCTTCAAAACCTGCGCGTTCGACGCCAAAGGCCAGAGAGGACTCGCCGCCCGCCAACAGCGCGATTTTGGCAGTTTGCAGTGCCAGCGGCGCGCGTTTGGCGATGCGGTCGGCAAGGGTTGTGGCCATGGCAATGGCGGCGATGTCGGTGACATAACCTGCAATGCCCCAGTCATAAGCGGTCTGGCCGTCAATCACCTCGCCCATCAGCACCATGCGGCTGGTGCGGGCGCGGCCTGCCAAAGCCAGCAACCGTTGGATGCCCCCCGCGCCGGGGATCAGGCCAAGGTTGGTTTCGGGCAGGCCCAGCTTTGCATCGGCCTCCACCACCAGCAGATCGGCCATCAGGGCCAGTTCCAACCCGCCGCCAAGCGCAAAGCCATCGACCGCCGCAATCAGCGGCTTGGAGAATCCCCGGATCGCCGCCCAATGGCCCTTGCGCGGATCGGCGGCGGCCTGTGCAGAGGTTTTGGTTTCAATCTCGGCAATATCGGCCCCTGCGGCAAAGTTGCCGCTTCGACCATGGATCACGGCTGCACGGACATGTGGATCAGCATCCGCTTGTGTCAAAGCCATGGCGATATCCGCCAGCATCGCCGTGTTCAGCGCATTTTTTGCATCGGGACGGTTCAGGGTGACTTGGACCCATCCGGCGTGCGAAGTGATGATAAGGTGTTCCATGTCCTCACTCTGCACCGCTGCGGCAAAACTTCAAGTGATAAATTTCAAGCTTGAAATTGTTTTCGCCCGGTGGCAGGTTGTGGCCAACGCATGAAAGGGAATGGCCATGAAGGTTTTGTGTTTGGGCGGTGGTCCTGCCGGGCTGTACTTTGCAATCTCGATGAAGTTGCGTGACCCCTCGCATGAGGTGGTGGTGCTGGAGCGCAACAAGGCCAATGACACTTTTGGCTGGGGTGTGGTGCTGTCGGATGATGCGCTGGGCCGCATGCAGAAGAATGATCCGGTCAGCACGCAAGCGATCCGCAGCCAGTTTGCCTATTGGGACGATATCGCGGTGGTGCACAACGGGGTGCGCACGGTGTCGGGCGGCCACGGCTTTGCCGGGATTGGCCGCAAGGCCATGCTGATCTTGCTGCAGGCGCGGGCGCGCGATCTGGGGGTAGAGCTGCGCTTTGAAACAGAGTTCAAGTCGGCCGAAGAATACCGCCAGGAATACGATATTGTCGTGGCGACCGATGGCATCAATTCATTGGTGCGCCGCGAATACCAAGAGGTGTTCCAGCCTGACATTGACCTGCGCAAATGCAAGTTCGTCTGGCTGGGGACGCATGCCAAATTTGACGACGCCTTCACCTTCATCTTCGAGAAGACCGAACATGGCTGGGTCTGGGCGCATGTCTATCAGTTCGACGACAACACCGCGACCTTCATCGTCGAATGCCTGCCTGACACCTGGGACCGCTGGGGCTTTGCCGAGATGTCGAAAGAGGACACGGTGGAAACCTGCCGCAAGATCTTTGCGGCCCACCTTGGCGGCCATGATCTGATGTCGAACGCGGCGCATCTGCGCGGTTCGGCGGTCTGGATGCAGTTCCCCCGTGTGATCTGCGGCACATGGTATCACGAAAACGTGGTCCTGATGGGCGATGCGGCGGCGACCGGGCATTTTTCCATCGGCTCGGGGTCACGGCTGGCCTTTGACAGTGCGATCGCGCTGGCGGAATACCTGCATTCGGAACCCGATCTGAAATCGGCCTTCGAACGCTATCAGGCCGAACGCCGGGTCGAGGTGTTGCGTCTGCAGTCGGCGGCGCGCAATTCGCTGGAATGGTTCGAGGAGGTTGAGCGTTATCTCGATCTGCCACCGCAACAGTTTGCCTATTCCCTGCTGACGCGCTCGCAGCGGATTTCCCATGAAAACCTGCGCTTGCGCGATCCGAAATGGCTGCGCGAAACCGAAGACTGGTTTGCGGCGCAATATGGCGGTCAACCGGGCCGCGCCCCGATGTTCGCGCCGTTCCAACTGCGGGGAATGGCTTTGGAAAACCGGGTGGTCGTGTCGCCAATGGCGCAATACCGTGCGGTCGATGGGGTGCCGGGCGATTGGCATTTCGTCCACTATGCCGAACGTGCCAAGGGCGGCGCCGGGCTGGTTTACACCGAAATGACTTGCGTGTCGGCGAATGGGCGGATCACCCCCAGCTGCACGGGGCTGTACACGCCCAAGCACGAAGCGGCGTGGAAACGGATCAACGATTTCATCCATACCGAAACGCAGGCCAAAACCTGTTGCCAGATCGGCCATGCGGGTCGCAAAGGGTCCACGCAAGTGGGTTGGGCCGATGCCGATGCGCCCTTGGTATCCGGCAACTGGCCTCTGCTGTCGGCCTCTGCCATTCCGTGGCAGACCGGCAATGCCACACCCAAAGCCATGGACCGCGACGATATGGACAAGGTGCTGCGGCAGTTTGTCAAATCGGTGGAAATGGCCGAGGGCGCCGATTTCGACATGATCGAACTGCACGCGGCGCATGGCTATCTGATCTCGTCCTTCATTTCGCCGCTGTCGAACCTGCGGACCGATGATTACGGCGGCAGTCTGGAAAACCGGATGCGCTATCCGCTGGAGGTGTTCCGCGAGATGCGTGCCGCGTGGCCGGGGCACAAGCCGATGTCGGTGCGCATTTCCGCAACCGATTGGGTCGATGATGGCGTGACGCCTGCCGAAGCGGTTCAAATCGCCACCCTGTTCGCGATGGAGGGTGCCGATATCATCGACGTCTCGGCGGGCCAAACCAGCACCGAGGCCAGGCCGATCTATGGTCGCATGTTCCAGACCCCTTTCAGCGACCGGATCCGGAACGAGGCGGGGTTGGCGACGATGGCCGTGGGCAACATCACCGAGGCCGAACAGGTCAACCAGATCTTGCTTGCGGGCCGTGCCGATCTGGTCTGCCTTGCGCGTCCGCATCTGGCCGATCCTTATTGGACCTTGCATGCAGCCGTGGCGCAGGGCGACACTGGCACCGAATGGCCAAAGCCCTATCACGCAGGTCGGGATCAGGCGCGGCGGTTGGTACAAAAATCCGAAGGCGTGATCCGGGTATGATCTTGCAGGGCAAATGCGTGCTGATCACCGGCGGCGGCTCTGGGGCGGGGGAAAACCTTGCGCTGGGCTTTGCGCAGGCCGGGGCCGAGGTGGTGATCACCGGGCGCCGGCTTGATGCGCTGCAGGCGGTTGCCGCGCGCGCGCCGGGCATCCGGGTGGTGCAGGCCGATGTGACGGATGAGGCATCGGTGGCCGCGATGTTCGCCGCAGCCGGGCCTTGCGACATTGTGATCGCCAATGCGGGTGCGGCGGATTCGGCGCCGATGGCCAAGACGTCTTTGGCACAATGGAACGCGATGATCGCGGTGAACCTGACGGGCGTGTTCCTGACCCTGCGCGATGGCTTGAACCAGATGCCGGGCTGGGGGCGGCTGATTTCGGTGGCATCCACGGCGGGCCTGAAGGGCTATGCCAAGGTGGCCCCCTATGCAGCGGCGAAACATGGGGTGATTGGGCTGACGCGATCTCTGGCCTTGGAAATCGCGCGGCGTCCGGTGACGGTGAACGCGATCTGTCCCGGATTTCTAGACACGCCAATGACCGATCATTCCGTGCATGTGATTGCCGAAAAAACCGGGCGCAGTCTGGCCGAGGCCCGCGCCGCACTGGAGGCGATGAGCCCACAGAACCGCCTGATTGCCCCGTCCGAAGTCACCGCCATGGCGCTGTTCCTCTGCGGTCCGGGATCAGAGGGGATCAACGGGCAGGCCTTGTCGATTGCCGGGGGCGAAATATGAGTGAACTGTCGAAACGCCGCTTGAAAATGTGGATACGGATGTTGGGCGTCACCCGCGCCAGCGAAAGCCATCTGCGCGAGTTCTTGCGGGTGAAACATGACACCACATTGCCGCGTTTTGACGTTCTGGCGGCGCTATACCGACGTCGCGATGGCGTGACGATGTCTGAACTGTCACGGATGTTGCTGGTGTCAAACGGCAACGCCACGGCTGTGGTGGACAGACTGGAAAAAGACGGGCTGGTGCGGCGCACGCAGTCGGAGGCGGACCGGCGCACGGTGTTTGTTGCAATGACGCCGGAAGGGCTGGCCAGTTTCGAAGGCCTTGCCACCGACCACGAGCGTGAGGTGGACCGGGTTTTTGCAGGCCTGTCAGAGGCCGATCTGGACGCGTTGACTGAAATTTTGAAAAGGATGGGCAAGTGAGGCAATTGGCAGATATCCAGCCGCGGCATTTCCTGTGGGACGTCAGCGACCGCGTGGCCGTTCTGCGCTTGAACCGGCCGGATCGCA
>JBIHZO010000313.1:0-4453 GCA_044231405.1 Cypionkella sp.
AAGGCATGTGCATCAGCGCCGACAAGAACAGGATGGTGGCGGCGACATCGGCCATGGATCGCCAGAAGATCACCCAGCGGTCTTGCGTCGCGCTTGGAATGTGCAAGCCGCCCGTCGCGGCGGCGACGATCAGCAGCCAGACCACGGCAAGGCCACCGCGCAGAGCGATGGCTTGATAGAGCGGCAGGTCGTGGGTGACGGCTTTCATGAAGGCGTCGTTCACCGTGAAGGCGAACATCGACAGGTTCATGTAAAGCGCGCCGCGCAGGTTGTCTGAAATTGCCATGCGACATGGGTAGCAGGTGGGCGGCGTGGGGGGAAGGGGGCGGCATGGTCCCGGTTTGGGACCTTTGGGGAAGGGTTTGATATCAAGCCGTTGGGCGGCGGGGTTAGGGAAGTGTTAAGGTTTGGGGGGCCGAACGATGGGCCAAACCTTGCCACAATGGCGGTTGAGCCCAAACGTGGCCGATCGGTGGAATGTCTTTGGCGGCGACATGCGGAGCCTCGAACACATCCAATTTCGATCACAATTGGCAAAACGGCCTTGCCGGGCAAAGACCGCCGAAATCGCCCTGGCGCATGATTGCGGGAGAAATGGTGGGTGAATCACCCACCCGACACAGGCACGTCCCGCGTTTGACGCGGCGTGACACACTGCCCCCAAACGCAAAAGGCCCCGTGGTTTCCCACGGGGCCTTGGCAATCATTTCGCGGGCTTATTCGCCGCGCGATTCGACCGTGTCAACCATGTCCGACTTGAACCCCGGTTCTGCCACCGGCATCGGAGCGGCCAAAGCCGCTGCGGTTTCGGCCTCAGACCGGCGCGCCTCGATCACCACGATGTCGCGGTCGGCTGCCACGGCTTTCACCACACGGGTTGCCCCGCCGGTGCCTGCCGGGATCAGACGGCCGACGATGACGTTCTCTTTCAGGCCGACCAGTTTGTCGCGCTTGCCCTGCACCGAAGCCTCGGTGAGAACCCGCGTGGTTTCCTGGAACGACGCCGCCGAGATGAAGCTGCGGGTTTGCAGCGACGCCTTGGTGATGCCCAACAAGATCGGCTCTGCCGTTGCCAGACGCATCCCATGCAGGGCGGCTTTGGCATTGGCTTCGTCCAACTCGAACTTGTCGACGTTTTCGCCCTTGAGCAGGGTGGTTTCGCCCGAGTCGAGAATTTCGAACTTTTGCAGCATCTGGCGAACGATCACCTCGATGTGCTTGTCGTTGATTTTCACGCCCTGCAAGCGATAGACGTCCTGCACTTCGTCGATCATGTAGTTCGCCAGCGCTTCGACACCCAAGATACGCAAGATGTCATGCGGCGCGGGGTTGCCGTCCATGATGTAATCGCCCTTCTGGACGAAATCGCCTTCTTGCACCGGAATATGCTTGCCCTTGGGGATCATATATTCCTGTGCCTGCAGCGTCTCATCCACGGGTTCTACCGTGATGCGGCGCTTGTTCTTGTAGTCCTTGCCAAAGCGCACATAACCATCGGCTTCCGCGATGATCGCGTGGTCTTTCGGGCGGCGGGCTTCGAACAATTCAGCCACGCGGGGAAGACCCCCGGTGATGTCCTTGGTCTTGGCGCCTTCGCGCGGAATACGCGCCACAACGTCGCCCGGAACCAGTTCCTGACCGTCTTCGACCGACAAAATCGCGTCAACCGACATCGGGTAGGAAATCGGGTGGCCGCCGTCGTTGCGGACGGGGTCGCCCGTGGCCGGATCCATCACGATGACTTCGGGCTTCAGATCACCACCTTTGGGCGCGGAACGCCAATCGGTCACGATTTTCTGCGTCATACCCGTTGCATCATCGGTGTCGTCGCGCACAGAGATGCCCGCGATCAGATCCTTGAACCGGGCAACCCCCGCCTTTTCGGCGATGATCGGCAGGGTGTAGGGGTCCCATTCGAACAGCTTGTGGCCACGCTTGACGATCTGGCCCTCTTTGACATGCAGCTTGGCGCCATAGGTCAGTTTGTGAACGGCACGATCAGCGCCGCCCTCATCCAGAATGGCGATCGACATGTTCCGACCGATGACGATCTGCTCGCCATTGACGTTGGACAGCAGGTTGGTGTTGCGGAATTCGATCTTGCCCTCTTGGCTCGACTCGAGGAACGACTGCTGACCACCTTGGGCAATGCCGCCGATGTGGAACGTCCGCATCGTCAACTGCGTGCCGGGTTCACCGATCGATTGCGCCGCGATGATGCCCACCGCTTCGCCAAGGTTCACCAGCGTGCCACGGGCCAAGTCACGGCCATAGCACATGGCGCAAACGCCCTCTTCGGCATCACAGGTCAGAGGTGACCGGATGCGCGACGTGGTCACGCCTGCCTGATGGATCAGGTCGGCGCGGCGTTCGTCGATCAACTCGCCGCGCGCCACGAGCACTTCGCCGGTCAACGGCACGACGATGTCATCGGCAGCCACACGGCCCAGCACGCGCTCGGCCAGGGACTGCACGACTTCACCATCGTTGACGGCGACGTCTGCGGTGATGCCACGCTCGGTTCCGCAATCATGCGAACGCACAATGCAGTCTTGCGCCACGTCGACCAGACGGCGGGTCAGGTAGCCCGAGTTCGCGGTCTTCAGCGCGGTGTCCGCGAGGCCTTTACGGGCGCCGTGGGTCGAGTTGAAGTATTCGAGAACCGTCAGACCCTCTTTGAAGTTCGAGATGATCGGCGTTTCGATGATCTCGCCATTCGGCTTGGCCATCAGACCGCGCATACCGCCCAGCTGTTTCATTTGTGCCGGCGAACCACGCGCACCAGAGTGCGACATCATGTAAACCGAGTTCGGCTCCATTTCTGCGCCCGCGTCATCGTAATGAACGGCAGAGATGGAAGCCATCATGTCGGCAGCCACTTTGTCGGAACACTTGGACCAGGCATCGACAACCTTGTTGTACTTTTCGCCCTGAGTGATCAGGCCGTCCATGTACTGTTGTTCGAATTCCTTCACCTGATCGCGGACTTCGTTGACGATCGGCCATTTGGTATCCGGGATCAGCATGTCGTCCTTGCCGAACGAAATGCCCGCCTTGAACGCCTCACGGAAGCCCAGACCCATGATCTGGTCGCAGAAGATCACCGATTCTTTCTGGCCGCAGTAGCGGTAGACGGTGTCGATGACAGTCTGCACGTCTTTTTTGCGCAGCAGGCGGTTGACGAGGTCAAACGGCGCCTTTGCGTTCAGCGGCAGCAGGTTGCCAAGGCGCAAACGTCCGGGGGTGGTGTCGAACCGCTTCCAGACGATGTTGCCGGTGTCATCCACCTGACGCAGACGGGCTTTGACCTTGGCGTGCAGATGCACCGCGCCGGCGGCCAAGGCGTGTTCCACCTCTTCGATGTCCGCGAAAGCCATGCCTTCGCCGGTCATGCCTTTGCGTTCCATGGTGGTATAGTACAGTCCCAACACCATATCCTGCGACGGAACAATGATCGGAGCGCCGTTGGCGGGCGACAGAACGTTGTTCGTCGACATCATCAGAACGCGGGCTTCCAGCTGGGCCTCAAGCGACAACGGGACGTGGACGGCCATCTGGTCGCCGTCAAAGTCGGCGTTGAAGGCCGAACAGACCAGCGGGTGCAGCTGGATGGCCTTGCCTTCGATCAGGATCGGTTCAAACGCCTGGATGCCCAGACGGTGCAGCGTCGGCGCGCGGTTCAGAAGGACCGGGTGTTCGCGGATCACTTCATCCAGAATATCCCAAACCTCGGGACGTTCCTTTTCCACCAGCTTTTTCGCCTGCTTCACGGTCGAGGAAAGGCCTTTGGCCTCCAGACGCGAGTAGATGAACGGCTTGAACAGTTCGAGCGCCATCTTCTTTGGCAAACCGCACTGGTGCAGTTTGAGTTCCGGGCCGGTCACAATGACCGAACGACCCGAGAAGTCGACGCGCTTGCCGAGCAAGTTCTGACGGAAGCGGCCCTGCTTGCCCTTGAGCATGTCAGACAGCGATTTCAGCGGGCGCTTGTTGGTGCCGGTGATGACACGGCCACGACGGCCGTTGTCGAACAGGGCATCGACAGCTTCTTGCAGCATGCGCTTTTCGTTGCGCACGATGATGTCGGGCGCGCGCAATTCGATCAGACGCTTCAGACGGTTGTTGCGGTTGATGACGCGACGGTAAAGGTCGTTCAGGTCAGAGGTCGCAAAGCGGCCTCCATCCAGCGGCACCAGCGGA
Organism: Cypionkella sp.; assembly: GCA_044231405.1. Taxonomy (GTDB): domain Bacteria; phylum Pseudomonadota; class Alphaproteobacteria; order Rhodobacterales; family Rhodobacteraceae; genus Cypionkella. Next base: position 4,201 of record JBIHZO010000313.1, read on the forward strand.
CGCAGTTCCGGCGGAATGACCGGAAGAACGGTCAAAACCATCCACTCCGGGCGGTTGCCGGATTCGAGGAAGCTCTCGACGATCTTCAGACGCTTGATGATCTTCTTCGGCTTCAGTTCGCCCGTGGCCTCTTTGAGGTCTGCGCGCAATTGTTCCGCCGTGGTTTCCAGATCAATCGCGGCCAGCATTTCGCGGATGGCTTCGGCACCGATGTTGGCGGTGAAAGCGTCTGCGCCGTACTGATCCTGCGCGT
>JBIHZO010000032.1:0-13998 GCA_044231405.1 Cypionkella sp.
CCGCCGTCACCATCGGCTGTGCCATCCTTGCCTTCCCCATCGCCTATTACGCCGCCCGCTATGCCCGTGGTCGCTGGAAAGCGGTGTTCTATCTGGGCATCATGCTGCCGCTGTGGTCATCCTACCTTGTCAAGATCTATGCCTGGAAGCTGATCCTCGCCAAAGAGGGCATCATCACCTGGGCCGCCGAGGCCACCCACACCAGCGGCATTCTGAACGCCATCCTGTCGATCCCCGGCATTGGCGGCAACTCGCTGTCCACCAGCTACATCGGCATGTTCGCCGTCTTCACCTATGTCTGGCTGCCGTACATGATCCTGCCGATGCAGGCGGCGCTGGAACGGGTGCCGACCTCGCTGCTGGAGGCAAGCCAGGACCTTGGTGCCACCCGTGCGCAAACCTTCCGCACCGTGATCCTGCCGCTGGCCCTGCCCGGCGTGATCGCGGGGTCGATCTTCACCTTCTCGCTGACCATGGGCGATTACATCATCCCGCAGATTGTCGGCAATTCGGCCAATTTCATCGGCATGGCGGTGTATCAACTGCAAGGCACCGCCGGGAATACCCCGCTGGCCGCCGCCTTCGCCGTGGTGCCGATTGTGATCATGCTGATCTATCTGACACTTGCCAAACGCGCGGGGGCCTTTGATGCCCTCTAAAGCCCCCCTCAGCCTGAAACTCGCCGCCATCGGCGGCCTGTTGTTCCTGCACCTGCCGATCCTGCTGATCTTCCTCTATGCCTTCACGACCGAAGAACGCACTTACGCCTTCCCGCCGCCCGGCCTGACCACCCAGTGGTTCGCCGCCGCCTGGAACCGCCCAGATATCTGGGAGGCGCTGACCCTTTCCGTCAAAGTCGCCACAGTCGCCACCCTGCTGGCGATGATCCTTGGCACGCTGGTGTCCGCCGCCATGGCCCGCGCCACCTTCTTTGGCCGCGATCAGATCAGCTTGCTGATCATCCTGCCCATCGCCTTGCCCGGCGTCATCACCGGCATGTCGCTGCGGTCGGCCTTTGGCATCATGGACATTCCGTTTTCCACCCTGACCATCATCCTCGGCCATGCCACCTTCTGCATCGTCATCGTCTACAACAACGCCGTCGCCCGCTTTCGCCGCATGTCGGGGGGTATTCTGGAGGCCAGCGCCGACCTGGGCGCCAATGCCTTCCAAACCTTCTGGCACATCCTGTTGCCCAACCTTGGGACCGCCCTGCTGGCCGGGGGGATGCTCGCCTTTGCGCTGTCGTTTGATGAGGTGATCGTCACCACATTCACCGCAGGCCAGCAAGCCACGCTGCCGATCTGGATGCTGGAAGAACTGATCCGACCGCGCCAACGCCCCGTCACCAATGTCGTGGCGCTGATCGTATTCGCAGCGACCTTCCTGCCCATTCTGGCGGCCTATTACCTGACCCGCAACGGCTCGGAAACCGCCGGGTCAGGGAAATGAACTGGCCTGACAGGGCCGAAAGCCCCGGCGCACCGGACCGCTGATCAGACCGTTCGCTTCAAGGGGCCTTCGCCACCTTCAGCAACCCAACAGCACCGACTGCCCGGCCCACGATCACTTTGCCGCCCAACTTTCCAACTGTCACAAGGCGTGGCCAACCTTTGCCAGTGCCTCGGCAACCCGATTGGCCGTTGCCCCGGCCAACCCACCGCCCGTTGCGTTGACCTTGGACCAGCGCACGCAGCGTAGGGACACAAAAAGGACGCAGGCGGGACGGCGGCGGGACGGATAAATCACGCAGGTTTCCCTACGATTTCCGCAGGTTAACCGTGATTTGCCGCCGCACGCCCCGCCCAACGGCCAGAAGACCAGCATCCGGTCAAAAGATAGCCACCCGTGGGCGCTTCCCAGTCCAGCATTTCACCGCAAACGAACACCCCCGGCAGGGCGCGCAACTCCAGCCCTTCGGTGCAACTGGCCCGGGCGACGCCCCCGGCAACCGAGATCGCCTCATCCATCGGACGCGGCCCAAGCAGCGGAATTTGCAGGGATTTTACAGCGTGGACAAGGTTCATTCCCCGCCCGAACTCCATCACCAAGGCCATCGCGGGCGCGGACAAACCCAGCTTGCGCAGGCGGTTGGCAAGACTCTCTGCCGGCTTCATCCGCGCCAGGCGCGCCGCCACCTGATCCGCCGCCACATCCGGCATCAAATCCACCGAAAGCCCCGCGCCTTCCCGCAGCGCCTGCGAGACTGCGTAAATCCCGCCGCCCTCTAACCCTTTGTTGGATATAATAAATTCTCCACGTTCCCGTCGCCCGCCGACAATCAAGGCCGCGCCCTTGACCGCCTGCCCGAACTGCCGGGCCATATGGGGTGACCAATTCACCGCAAACCCCATGTTGGCAGGCTTAAACCCCTGAACTTGAACGCCTTTTTCTACCAGCCAAGGCACCCAGGCTGCATCCGACCCCAACCGCGCCCAACTGGCCCCCCCCAATGCCAGAACTGTGACATCGGGGTGCAAAACCTGCCCCCCTTCGGGCGTTTCAAAGCGGAACCCAGCCCCGTCAAACCCCGTCCAACGCCAGCGTGTCCGCAGTGAAACTCCCAAGGATTCCAAACGCTTAAGCCAGGCCCGCAACAAGGGCGATGCCTTCATCGTCACCGGAAATACGCGCCCCGACGTGCCTGTAAACACCTCTTGCCCCAGCCCACGGCACCAGTCCGACACCTGCGCAGGCCCAAACTCCGCCAGCATCGGTGCAAGCCAGTCAGTGTCATAAGCCGCTGTAAAAGCTGCCAAATCCTGATCCTTGGTCACATTCAACCCGGACTTGCCCGCCATCAGAAACTTGCGCGCCGGGCTGGGCTTGGCGTCGCAGACAACCACCCGCCGCCCAGCCTTCGCCAGTTCCTCTGCCGCCATCAACCCCGCCGGGCCTGCCCCAATGACCAGCGCATCCATCAGCTTTTTCCCCCCGGAAGATCGCCCTTGATCTGAACCACCCGATGCGGAAACGGCATCTCGATTCCCTCGGATTTCAAGGCGTTCCAGATCGCGAACAGCACCGGAGACCCGTATTTGTTCTTACCGTCATCAATGCCGGACACCCAATATTCCACAGCAAAATCAATGCTGCTTTCGCCAAAGCCCCGCAGTTCGCAGTCCGGGCCATCGGGGTTTTGCAGCACAAACGGCAGCCGCGCCACTGCGGCCGCTATCAACTCCGGCACCCGGTTGATGTCGGCGTCATAGCTGACCGAAAACAGCGCCTCATAGCGGTTGGCACTGCCTTGATCCGAGTAGTTCACCACCCGCGTCGTGATGAAATGCTCGTTCGGAATCACGATCCATTTGCCGTCAAACGTCTCCAGCACGCAGGCGCGGGCTGTCATCTTGACAATGGTCCCCTTCTCGCCGCCATCCAGTTCAACAAAGTCGCCGACAGTGGTCTGACCTTCAACCAACAGGATGATTCCACTGACAAAATTCGCCGCTATCTGTTGCAGGCCAAGCCCAATGCCCACCCCCAAAGCGCCCCCCAGAACCGCAACCGCGGTCAGGTCGATGCCCATGATGCTCATCAGCAGCAAGAACGCCGCGCCAAATATCGCCACCTCTGCGGCCTTGACGGCCAGTTCACGGGTCGCCGGGCGCAGCTCGGGTTGCTTCTTGATGTAATCAGCGCTTTGGCGGTTGGACCACGACCCCAGCCAGAACAAAAGCGACCCTGCAATCACGCCCCGGATCAGGGCAAGCACCGAGAACTGGATGTTGCCAAGTGCGATGATGGTTTCCGCCAAACGTGCCGAAATGTCGTCCAGAATGCCCAAAGCATATAGCGCCGCGACCGGGATCAGGACGTATTTTCCCAACAATTTCAGGAAGCTGTCTGTCAGTACCTGTTGCACGAAAATCCGGGCTGCGAGGAATATGAACAACCGTTTGCCAAAGGCGATCACATCACCAGAGCCAAAGATCGACCGGGTGATTTCCTCTCCCCCCGCCGTAAGACCATAGGCCAGAAGCGGCATCAGCAGCGGCAAGAACCGTTGCGCAAACCGCCGGGCCGTGGCGGGCAGCGTGTCTTTGTCGCCGGGGTTCAGGACGCGAGCCAGCACGGGCGTCACGCGCCGCGTGGCAAAACGGGCAGCAAAATAGGCCAAGGCCAGCAGCGCAAATTGCGACCATGCGGCAGGCGACAACAGCCAGCCTTGCGCCATGTCTCCGGCCTGCTGCAGCCAGCCCATCAGCCTGTCCGCCATGTCGGTTTGACCGTTCATCTGACGCCTCTGCTTACACCACCGCGTCGCGGCCCCATCCTGTGACAATAAACCTCGCCCCAGAAAAGCAGGACTGACGCACCAACGTCAGGGGGTCAATAGCCGTTTGATCGCCGCCGCGTGACCGGGCTTGGCGGCAAGCGTGTCGGCACACAGGCCGCGGGCTGTGTCCATCAAGGCTTGCGGCTCGACAATGCGGTCGATCAGCCCCCAAGCCAGCGCCTCATCCGCGTCGATCTTTGCGCCCGCCATCAGGATCATCTTGGCCCGCGCCGGACCGATCAGCGCGATAAGACGTGCCGGATCAGCAGGTTGTGGCAGAAACCCCAGCTTCATAACCGGGTAGAAGAACTTCGCCCCCGCCACCGCAAGCCGCAGATCACAAGCCAGCGCCATCCCCATCGCACCCCCCGCCAAGGTGCCGTTCAGCGCGGCGATGGTCAGGCAGGGCAGTGCTGCGATGCGGTCTGACAGGCGGTCCCAGATCGGATCGGTGGCCAAGCCCGCGCGGGCCTCGTCCAGATCGGCACCAGCGCTGAAAACGCGGCCTTCGCCTGTCAGGATCACGGCCAGCGCATCAGTGGTGGCCAGCGTTGAGTCCAGCTGTTCCAGCATCGCCTTGGTCAGCGAATTGGCCTTCTCCGGGCGGCACAGAGTCAGGATCAGCAGGTCGTTGTCTTTGTTCACCCTGATCATTCGATCAACCCCACGGCCCGCCGAACACTCTCATCCCGCAAGGAAATATCCTGCCCCAGCCAATCATCCGCCGCCGACCCGCACATCCACAACAGCGCCCGCGCGGGCCAGTCCACGGGGATATGCACCGCGAAATCCAGTTGGCTGATGGCGTTTATCCCCGAAGCCTTGATTTGCCGCTGCATGTCAGTGGCCACAGTGCCGGGTGACAAGCCCAGCACCCGCAGACCGTGTGCCGCCTCTTCCAGATGGGCCATGCGGGTCAACATCAGGGCCCCGGCCTTGGAGGCGCAATAGGCGCTCCACCCCTCGATCGGGTTGACGGCGGCACCTGACGAGATGGTGATGATGGTCCCAGACCCTTGCGCCCGCATCACCGGGATGGCTGCGCGCATGCCATGAAAGACGCCCTTCAGGTTGATGTCAATCGCCTGCCCCCAAAGGCCCGGATCGGCATCGGCCAGCCGGGCAATCGGATCAATCACGCCTGCATTGTTGATCAATACATCCAGCCGCCCGAACCGCGCCTGAACTGCCTGCACCGCTGTCTGCACGGCACCCCAGTCGGCTACATCGCAGGGCAATGCCATCGCCTGCCCCCCGATTTCTGACTTGATATCAGTGATTTGGCCCGCATCCCGCGCCAGCAACACCACGCTGGCACCCGCCTTTGCAAAGACACGCGCCGAGGCGGCACCAATGCCTCGGCTGGCCCCGGTGATCACAACCACTTTACCCTGCATCGTCCAGCCTCCGTTGATCAACCCTGATGACAATTCCGTTTACCCCATCCCGCAGCCAGACGGAAACCCTTGACCACCAAAGCACAAGAGCGGATGCTTGATGCGATATTTCACCGGGAAGGGTTCATGATGAAAAACTGGAAGCTTGCGGGAAGCACCGCATTTCTTGCTCTTGTGTCTGGTTCCGGCGCTTTTGCCGATGTTACCCCAGAAGACGTTTGGCAAAACTGGCAGGATATGAGCGGGGCCTATGGCCAGACCGTTGTTGCCGCAAGTGCGACCCGTGATGGCGACGCTTTGGTCGTCACCGGCGTCAAGATCTCGTCCAGCCAGGACGGGGTGGTTGTGGATGCCAACATCGAGGAAATCATTTTCACCGACAATGGCGACGGCACCGTTAAGGTTACCATGTCGGAAACCTATCCGATTGCGCTGCAACTGCCTGCGGGTGAAGACGGTGGCACGCCCACCGCCCTGACGATTTCCATTTCGCAACCCGGAATGCTGGCCACCGCAAGCGGCATGCCAGAGGCCACGAATTACGACTTCGCAGCACCAACAATGACCGTGAAACTTGAGGCGATTGAAGGCGTCGATGCAGCCGCCGTTGATACGACCGCAGAGGCCACGATTACGGCGCTTGCAGGGCAATACTTGATTGAGGGACCGGAGGGTGCCAAAAAGGTTACCTCGGAATTTTCCGCCCAAAGCATGGCTTTGACGATTGTGGGCGCCGACAAGGCAGCCGGGTCCACCGCGCGCATCATCGGCACTTTTGCCGATCTGGTGGCCAAGACCAACGGCACCTTCCTTGGCGCCGACATGATGGCCGACCTGCCTGCCGCGCTTAAGGCGGGCTTTGCCGCCGATGGCATGTTTTCCTATGGGGCGATGTCGCTGGATGTCGATGTGACCGAGGCCAAAGGCCCGTTCAAGATGATGGCGACGGGTGAGGGTGGCGATCTGACCTTCGTGCTGGATGCCAGCAAGATGCAATACGGCGTGGGCAGCAAGGGCATCAACATGACGGTGTCCAGCCCCGACATTCCGTTCCCAGAGCTGAAACTGGGCTATTCCGAGGCCGCGTTCAACGTTCTGATGCCGGTCGGCACCAGCACCGAGCCGACCGATTTTTCGTTGCTGTCCAAACTGGTCGGTTTCACCATTTCGGACGAGGTCTGGGGCATGTTCGACCCCGCGGGCAACCTGCCGCACGATCCGGCGACGGTGATTGTGGACGCCAAAGGCAAGGTCAAGATGACAACCGATCTGTTTGATCAAGCCGCGATGGAGGCTTTGACGGACACGCCTCCGGGTGAGTTGCACGCGCTGGACGTGACCGAAATCAAGGCCAGCATCGCGGGGGCGGAACTGACCGGAGCGGGCGCGTTCACCTTTGACAACAGCGACATGACCACCTTTGCGGGCATGCCTGCGCCGAACGGCAAACTGGACCTGAAGCTGGTCGGCGGCAACGGGTTGCTCGACAAGCTGGTGGCGATGGGCCTCCTGACCGACGAAGACGCCATGGGCGCACGGATGATGGTCGCGATGTTCGCCAACGCCGGGGCTGAGGGTTCGGATGAGCTGACGTCGACGATCGAGGTGAAGGACAAGGTGCTTTACGCCAACGGCCAGCGTCTGCAGTAAGCACAGCCACAGTTTGGGCCGCCCTGCCACGCGCGGGGCGGCCTTTTTCATGCGCAATCGCGGTGCAGGCGTTGCCAGACCTTGAAATCCGTCCTGAATGCATGACTTTACAGGCAGAAACCTCATTCAGCTTGGCCGCGCGCCTTGCAAAGGAAGACCATGGCCCAGCCGCTTGAAACCCTGACCGCCGCTTTGTTGGACGCTGCCCGCGCTGCTGGGGCCGAATCTGCCGATGCAATGGCGCTGTCGGGCACCTCGCAATCCATCGACATCCGCGCCGGACGGCTGGAGCAGGCGGAACGCTCGGAAGGCGTTGAAATTGGGCTGAGGGTGCTGATGGGCGGGCGGCAGGCCTGCGTTTCGGCGTCTGACACCTCGGCAGCCACCTTGCGGCAACTGGCAGAGCGCGCTGTGGCCATGGCGCGCGAAGCCCCGGTGGATCCCTATGCGGGGTTGGCAGATGCCGATCAGATTGCACATGGCTGGGATCTGGCGGCGCTGGATCTGTGCGACGACAGCCCGGAACCTTCGGCGGCGGCGCTTGAAGCTGACGCGCGCGCGGCAGAGGCGGCGGCGATGGCTGTGGTCGGGATCACGCAGGTTGAGGCTTCGGCGGGATACGGGTTGCGCCAAGTCCATATGGCCGCCAGCAATGGGTTTTCGGGCGGCTATGCCCGCAGCTCGCGGTCCATCAGCGCCGTGGCCTTCACCGGGACCGGCACTGGAATGGAACGCGATTATGCCGGGGAAGGCCGGGTGCATCAGTCTGACATGCCGGGGGCCGAGGGCATCGGCACGTTGGCGGCGGAGCGGGCCTTGGCGCGGGCTGGCGCGACCAAGCCGAAAACCGGCACCTATCCCGTGCTGTTTGACGAACGCGTTGCGGCCTCAATGATCGGGCATCTGTTGTCGGCGATCAACGGCGCATCGATTGCGCGGGGGTCGTCTTGGTTGCAGGATGCGCTGGGACAGCAAGTTCTTCCCAACGGCCTTTCAGTGATCGAAGACCCGCTGCGGGTGCGCGTGTCGGGGTCGCGTCCATTTGACGGTGAGGGCTTGCCGACAGCAAGGCGACTGATCGTTCAGGATGGCGTTTTGATGGGTTGGACTCTGGATCTGGCCACCGCGCGCAAGCTGGGAATGCAGTCAACGGCGAATGCGTCGCGCGGCACGTCCTCGCCGCCATCACCTTCGACGTCGAACATTGATCTGACGATGGGCAGCGCCAGCCGCGCCGATCTGATCCGCGATATGGGGACGGGGCTGTTGGTGACGTCGATGATCGGATCGACAATCAACCCGACCACAGGCGATTATTCGCGTGGCGCCTCCGGGTTCTGGGTGGAAAACGGGCAGGTGCTGTACCCGGTCAACGAATGCACCATCGCGGGCAATCTGCGCGACATGTTGCTGAGGATGATCCCGGCCAATGACGCCAAGGCGCATCTGTCCACCCGGGTGCCCAGCCTGTTGATCGAAGGGATGATCCTTGCCGGCGCATGATCTGGCCTTGCTGACCGATGCGGCGCTTGCGGCGGGCAAGATCGCGCTGCGGTATTGGAAGAACACGCCAACAGTGTGGGACAAGGCCGACGCCAGCCCGGTGACTGAGGCTGACCTGGCGGTGAATGACATGCTGATGGCACAGCTGCGGGGCGCGCGACCCGGCTATGGCTGGCTGTCCGAAGAATCGCCGGATGATGCGGCGCGATTAGAATGTGAGCATGTGTTCATCATTGATCCCATCGACGGCACCCGGGCATTCATTGCAGGCGAGAAGCACTTTGCCCATTCGCTTGCCGTGGCGCGGCATGGCGTGGTGACGGCAGCGGTGGTGTATCTGCCCGCGCTGGATCGGTTGTATACGGTGTCAAAGGACGGCCCGGCTTTGGTGGATGGACAGGCAATGCAAGCCAGTGTCAAATCCTTGGCCGACGATCCCAATATCCTGACGACAAAGGCCAATCTGCTGCCGGACCACTGGCAGGGCGACCCGCCCACATTTCAGCGCAGTTTTCGCGCGTCATTGGCTTATCGGCTGGCTTTGGTGGGCGAAGGTGCATTTGATGGGATGCTGGCCTTTCGCGACGCTTGGGAGTGGGACATCGCAGCCGGCAGTCTGATTGCGGAACGGGCGGGCGCAGTGGTGTCAGATTGTCGCGGGTCGGCGTTGCGCTTCAACTCGGCCCGCGCGCAATCGTCGGGCATCATTGCTGCTGCCCCGGCCCTGCATGCCGATCTTTTGGCGCGGTTCAAACCATAAGGCCGCCCGAAGGCGGCCTTATGTGACTGATCATTTACTTTTTAGGTTTGCTTGGCGGCACGAACCGCTTTGACGTGTCCTTGGCATCGGTCTTTGGACCCGCCGGCTTGCCGGGCTTGGCAAAAGACTTGCTTTCGCCTGCGTGGGATTTGAAGCCAGCACCCCGTGCCGGCTTGCCATCTGCGCCATGCGACTTGAACCCGGCCGAACGCGGCTTGAAATCACCATCACCACGCGGGGCATAGGGTTTCGCGCCCTCGGCACGCGGAGCGTAGGGCTTGGCAGCATAGGGCTTGGCCCCTTCGGCACGCGGAGCGTAGGGTTTGCGGTCACTGTCTTCGCGCTTGGCGTAGGGTTTTGCACCTTCGGCACGCGGGGCGTAGGGCTTGGCTGCATCGCGCGGCGCATAGGGTTTGGCTTCGCGCGGGGCGTAGGGTTTACGCTCGGCATCGTCGCGCTTGACATAGGGCTTGCGCTCGGCGCGGGGCGCCGGGGCTTCGGCGGGCGGGGCGTCAGCGCCCAGCGGATTGTAAGCGGGTGCGTCGTCTTCCACCAGACGGGCCGGTTTCGGCGTATAGGCCGGTTTGTCGGCACGTTCCGGGCGTTCAGTACGCTCTGGCCGCTCGACGCGTTCGACGCGGGCGCGGGGAGCCGGACGGGCGGCGGCGTCTTTGCGGGGCGCGCGCTCTGGGCGATCCAGTTCCGGCTCGCCTTCGATGCGGTCCATCACAACGCCGCTTTCCAGTTCCAGCTGGGCGCCAAACTTGGCGGCGAGGTTCTCGGCGATCTGCACGAAGGTGCGGTCTTCCTGTACGCGAATGGCCCCGATGCCATCCTTGGTGATGCCACCCGCGTCACAGATTTTTGGCAACAGCCAACGCGCTTCGGCGCGGCCCGAGCGGCCCACAGACAACATATACCAAACCGACGCGCCAAATTCCGAACGCTCACGCGGCGGGGCGGCATCGCGGGGCGGACCAGCCTGATCCGACAGCACCTCGGGGGCGGAACGACCGGAACGCCACGACTGCACATAGGCGGCAGCAATCTGTTCGGGGCCAAAGCGTTCGATCAGTTTCATTGCCATGTCCATCTCGTCGGACAGATCCTGCGCAAACACCGGGTTTTCAAAGATACGGGCGTCGTCTTTTTCCTGCACGTCATCCGCCGATGGGGCCACGCCCCATTCTGCGACAACCTTGGCGCCTTGCAGCAAACGCTGCGCCTTCTTGAATTCCGATGGCGTTACGATCAGCGCCGAAACGCCCTTTGCGCCCGCGCGTCCGGTACGGCCCGAGCGGTGCAAGAGGGTTTCCGAGTTCGACGGAAGGTCGGCGTGAATGACCAGTTCCAGGCCCGGCAAGTCGATGCCCCGCGCGGCGACGTCAGTGGCGATACACACATTCGCCCGCCCGTTGCGCAGCGCGGTCAGGGCGTTGGTGCGCTCTTGCTGGCTCAGTTCGCCCGACAGCGCCACAACCTTGAAGCCACGGTTGCCCATGCGCGCCATCAGGTGATTGACGTTCACGCGGGTTTTGCAGAACACGATGGCGGTCTTTGCCTCATAATAGCGCAGGGCGTTGAAAATCGCATGTTCGCGATCACGCACGGCCACCGACAGGGCGCGATACTGGATATCGACGTGCTGCTTGGCCTCGCCCTGGGCCGCAATGCGCAGGGCGTCACGCTGGAAATCTTCGGCCAGTTTGGCGATTTCTTTGGGGACAGTGGCGGAGAACATCAGCGTGCGACGGTCTTCGGGTGCGGCGGCAAGGATGTATTCCAGATCTTCGCGGAACCCCAGATCCAACATCTCATCGGCTTCGTCCAAGACGGCGGCGCGCAGGCCCGACAAATCCAACGAGCGGCGATCGATGTGGTCACGCAAGCGGCCCGGTGTGCCAACCACGATATGCGCGCCGCGGTCCAGCGCACGTTTTTCCGTGCGGTAGTCCATACCGCCGACGCAAGTTGCGATCTGCGCACCAGCGCTGGCATAAAGCCACTCCAACTCGCGGGCCACTTGCAGGGCCAGTTCGCGGGTGGGCGCAATGACCAAGGCCATCGGCGTATCGGCGTAGAGCAACTTGTCGGCACCGCGCAGCAATTCTTCCGCAATCGCCATGCCGAAGGCGACGGTCTTGCCGGAACCGGTTTGCGCCGACACCAGAAGGTCGCGGCCTTTGGCTTCGGGTTTGATGACTGCCAATTGCACAGCCGTCAGGGTTTCATAGCCCTTGGCCGTCAATGCCGCGGCCAAAGGCGCGGCGATACCGTGTTCGATCATGTTTTTTTCCTGATGGGGGGCACGCTTTGGTGCGCCCTTGAAGTACCATTGTAACGGCACCTCATTCCCCATTGCAGACCAGCCTCCCCGCCGTCTGCCCCGGAATCGTCGGGCCGATTGGCGGTCACTACAGGGAAAACCCGGGCCTGTACAGGTGTTGATCACCGACGAGGCGGGTTCAGCCATTTCTGGCTTTGATTGCCTTGCCCAGCGTGCGGCCACCCGTTACCGTACGCGGCAGCGCAGCAAATTGGACCAACCTATGACTCAACGGCTTCACCTTGTCTTTGGCGGCGAACTTGTCAGCCCTCAGGCGAATGTTTTCAAGGACGTCAAAGACATCCATATCGTCGGCATGTTCCCCGACTATGCCACTGCGTTTTCGGCGTGGAAGGCCGAAGCGCAGCGCACCGTGGACAACGCCCATATGCGATATTTCATCGCGCACATTCACCGTCTGCGCGAAGAGGGCAAATCGGGGTCGCTGACCGAAGAGATGGGCGCGTAAGGGGTCCACCCCGATGGCGCTGTCGATTGGCCGCACGATTTACAACCTGACCGGCCGGCGAGAGCCGGGCGCAGATGCATCTCGCCCGGTGCGGCCCTTGGGACAGGTGGTGTGGCTGCACGCGTCCGAAGCGGTGGCTTTGGCCGGAGTGCTGCAACTGGCGAGACGGTTGGCGGCTGATCTGGACGTCTCGGTTCTGATCACCAGCCACAAGGCGTTGGGTATCAAGGTGCCTGCGATGATCGAACAGCGCCCGCCACTGGACAGCGCCACCGATGCCAAGGTCTTCCTTGATCATTGGCAGCCCGACCTGATCGTGATGACCGAAGGCGAAGTGCGCCCGGCGGCACTGCTGGAGGCAGCGGATCGCAAGATCGCGGTGCTGATGGTGGATGCGCGCACGCCCTATCTGATCAAGGGCCGAGATGGCTGGTATCCCGGCCTGCTGCGCCGCTGTTTGCAGACCGTCCGACAGGTGCTGACGGTGGACGAATCCGCGACGCGGACCTTTCGCAAAGCAGGGGCGCTGAACGTGGCCACCGCCGGGCGGCTGGAAGAGGGCAGTGCGGCATTGGCCTATCACGAACCCGAACGCGCCGCTTTAGCGGAACTCTTTGCGACTCGCCCGGTCTGGCTGGCTGCTGATGTGCCTGCCGCCGAAGAGGCTGCGGTGATTGCGGCCCATCGGTCGGCCTTGCGTCTGGCGCATCGGTTGTTGCTGATCTTCGTGCCGCAAGACCCGTCACGCGCCCCCCAGATCGCCGCACAGATGGAGGCGTCCGAAGGCTGGATGGTGGCGCAGCGCGGCCTGGAACAAGAGCCCGAGGCGGACACCGAGGTGTATATCCCGGACGCCGCCAGCGAATATGGCATCTGGTATCGGCTGGCCCCGGTGACCTTCATGGGTGGCACCCTGCAGGGCGATGGCTGCGCGCGCAACCCGATGGAGCCTGCGGCCTTGGGGTCGGCGATCCTTTACGGGCCACGCCCCGGCGCTTTTGGCACCGTGTTTGGCCGCTTGGGGGCAGCACTGGCGGCGCGGGCGGTCGGGTCGCCCACCGATCTGGGAGATGCCTTGGCCGATCTGCTGTCGCCAGACCGTGCGGCACGATTGGCGGCTGCGGCCTGGACCGTCGCGTCAGACGGCGTCGATGTCACCAACCGGGTCATTGACCTGTCCCGTCGCATTCTCGCAGGCGAAGCCTGATGCGCCAGCCTCGCTTCTGGAGCAACCCTGCCGATGCGCCCGGCCTGGCTGCGCGCCTGCTGTCACCTTTGGGGGCAGTCTATGCAATGGCAACGGCGCGGCGGGTGGCGCGGCTGGGCTACAAGGCTGCCGTGCCCGTGATCTGCATCGGCAATCTGAACGCAGGAGGCACGGGCAAGACGCCCACGGCAATTGCCCTGATCGAGCGCCTGACAGCGCGCGGCATCGCCGTGCATGTGGTCAGCAGGGGCCATGGCGGCCGCCTGACAGGTCCGGTGCGCGTGGACCCCATGCTGCATCGCGCGGCGGATGTGGGGGATGAGCCGTTGTTGCTGGCGGCCTTTGCGCCCACCATCATCGCGCGTGATCGCGCCGCCGGGGTTCGGCTGGCCGAGGCGGCTGGT
>JBIHZO010000314.1:0-4448 GCA_044231405.1 Cypionkella sp.
GGCCTGCGCGCGGGTGGCGCGGTATTCGGGCAGATAGCGCCCGGCCTGACGCATCATCCAGATCGGCGGGGTGGGCAGGGTTTCCCCGGCAAGGGCGCGCAGGATGGTTTTGGTCATGTCAGGCCTCTGAATGCAGCATTTGGCGCATGGGTCGGCCTTGATCGGCGTGTTGTCAAGGTCTTGGCAGTTGAAAGGTGGAAGTGTCGCGGGTAAGTCTGGGCCATGACATATGCAATGCCCACCCCCGCCCAACCCTTCAAGATCGGCACCCGAGGTTCGCCCTTGGCCCTTTGGCAGGCGCATGAGGTGCGGCGCTGTCTGATGGCGGCTTATGCTTTGCCGCTGGAGGCGTTCGAGATCGTGGTGATCAAGGTCACGGGCGATATGGTGTTGGACCGGGCGCTGAAGGAGATTGGCGGCAAGGGCCTGTTCACCCGTGAGATTGAAGAGGCGCTGCTGGCGGGCGACATTGATATTGCCGTGCATTCGATGAAGGACATGCCGACGGTGCAACCCGACGGGTTGATGCTGGATTGCTATCTGCCGCGCGAGGATGTGCGCGATGGCTTTGTGTCGGATGTGGCGGGCATTGGCGATCTGCCGCAGGGGGCGGTGGTGGGGTCTTCCAGCCTGCGGCGTCGGGCGCAGTTGGCGCATCGGCGGCCTGATCTGCAATTGGTCGAGTTTCGCGGCAATGTGCAGACGCGGATGAAGAAATTGGCCGATGGCGTGGCGGCGGCCACCTTTCTGGCGATGGCGGGGCTGAACCGTTTGGGCATGGCGCAGGTGGCGCGTCCGATTGAAGTGACCGAAATGCTGCCCGCTGTGGCGCAGGGCGCGATCGGGATCGAGCGTCGGTTGCAGGATGGGCGCGCCATCGCGATGCTGGCCGCCATTCATCACGGTCCCACGGGACAACAGCTGGCCGCCGAGCGCGCGTTTCTGGCGCGGCTGGATGGATCGTGTGAGACGCCGATTGCCGGGCTTGCGGTGCTGGAGGGCGATCAGCTTTGGCTGCGCGGTGAGATTTTGCGGCCCGATGGGGCCTTGGTGATTGCCGGGGAAATCCGCGGCGCGGTGGCGGAGGGGGCCGATCTGGGCCGGGCCTTGGCGGATGAGTTGCTGGAGCGGGCGGGGCCGGGGTTTTTTGGCTGAAGCAATGTGTTGGGGGTGGGGAAGAGCCTCCGGCGGAGATATTTGGGCCAAGATGAAGCCGAATTTTAGCTGAATCTCAGCGGTGGTCGGCGTGGTGCAGGATGCAGGCTCCGATCAGGGTGACGGTGGCACCAAGGATGGCGGCGGCGGCGTAGCCCGAGACTGCGGTGCCGACCACAAAGCACAGCGCGGCGAGGATGTCGCCGATCAGGCGTTGCAGCGCCATCAGCGAGGCCCCGGTGCCGGGGCGGTCGGACAACAGGTCTTGCAGGTAGGCGATGGGCAGGGTCAGGGTGATCGCGCCGCCGATGGCTGCGGGCAGGATCATCAGCCACAGCCATGGCGAGGCCGCCAGCAGGGGCAGACCGATGACATGGACCGCATAAAGCGCGGTGCCGATCAGGATCAGTTTTGTGCGCGGCATGCGGGCGGCGATGCGGGGGACGGCCAGCATGAAGGGCACCTCCAGCCCCGCGATCAGGCCTGCGTAGAGGGCGACGTCCGAGGCCGAACGACCGATGTCGGGGATCAGCACCAGACCGAGCAGGGCCATGTAGATGGTGCCGCCCGCGTTGACAGCACCCAGGGCAATGACGCGCAGGGCCAGTGGGGCGTTGGCCAGTTCGCGCAGGGCGGCGGTGAAAGAGAGGCCAGAGGGGCGGTCAGTGCCGGTGGTGTCCGGGGCGGGCCAGTGCCGCCAGGTCAGCGCGGTCATGGCGGCGGTCAGGATCAGGCCACCCGGGTAGACCCAGAGCAGCGGGACGCCTGCGCTGAAGGCCAGCGCCCAGAGCGGCAGCACCACCACGAAGGGCAGCGCAAACAGGGCGCGGATGGTGGACATGATGGTGTCGCGGGCCTGGGCTGGGTAGGCGCTTGCGGCCAGTTGGGCCTGGGCGAAGATCTGGCCGAAGAGGGTGGAACCGAGGGGCAGCAGGATCGCGTGGGCCAGAACGAAGGTGATCGCGCCGGGGGCCAGTGTCATCAGGGCGATGCCCGCCAGCATCAGCAGGCAGGCCTGAAGGGCCAGGCGGCGGCGGTTGGCGGTCTGATCGGCGCGGATGCCGACATAGACCGAGGCCGCGACCGAAAGGCCCGTGGACACCACCAGAAGCGCCGCATAGCCGCCGTTGCCCAAGGCAAAGGTGCGGACCGCCAGCAAGGAAATATAGGGTCCGAAAGAGCAAACCATCGCACCCAGCAGAAACATCAGCGCCGCGATGGCGCGCAGGCTGGGGTCTTTCCAAACGGGGTGGTTTTGGAGCATCGGCTATGGCTAGGGGCTGGCGGTGAAATTGTCCAGCGGGCGGCGGGGTGGGCAGATGCCCGCCGATTGGCCGGCGCTTTGGATCAGGCCCGTTGGGTCTTTGTGCGATCAATGCCGTGCGACCTGTGATCCGGCCGAAACGACGGCTGGGTTCTGCCAACGGCATCGGTCGCAGCGGTGGTCAGCTGCCGTGCGCCGCTTTGCGGTCGACCAGATACAGGCCCGCAGCCCCGGTCAGCGAGACGGCCACTCCAATCACGGCGACGGTTTCATAATCGCCGATCCATGTGCCGATGGCGAAGGCGGCGGCGGCGGTGATGTCGGAGATCAGCTTCTGCAGGGCCAGCATGGCGCTGGCGGTGCCGGGGCGGCCGGCCAGCAGGTCTTGGTAATAGGGGATCGGCAGGCTGATCAGGGCGGTGCCGCCGATGCCTGCGCTCACGGTGCCGATCCAGACGAACGGAGTGTCACAAAACAGCGGCAGCGCCAGCAGGTGCAGCGCGTACAGGGCAGCCCCCCATGCCAGCAGGGTTGCGCGGGGGATATGGGCCGCAAGGCGCGGCAACAGCAGCAGGCAGGGCACTTCGACCCCCGCGACAAGGCCGACATAAAGCGCCACATCGCTGGCATCGCGGACCGTGGAGGCCTCAAACACCAGCGACACCAGCACCATGTAAAGGATGCCCATGGAACTGAGCGCGCCCAGCAGGAGCAAACGGATCAGCACATGCGGGCGGGCAATCTCCTTGAACGCCTGCGTCATGTTCAGGCCCGACGGTGCGTCTTGCCATGTCGTGGCACCGTCGTGGGGCCAGAAGAACCACAGCAGCACCAGCATGCCAAGGCTGGCCAGTCCGGCGGACAGATAGATCGCCATCACGTCGGCTCCGGCCCCGAAGGCAAAGGTCCAATAGACCAGCATCGCCAGAAAGCTGATCGACATGGCGGCGCGGATGGTGCCCAGAATGGCGTCTCGGGCGCGGCCTTCGGTGGGGCTGGCAAGGCGGGCGAGGGCGAAGAGTTGGCCATAAAGGCTGGAGGCGACGGGGATCAGCAGGCCATGGCACAGGATCAGGGTGACCGGGCCGGGGGCCACGATCATCAGGGCAAGGCCAAGCGTGCTGCTGGCGGCGGCGGCCAGCGCGATCCGGCGCCGCGCGCCGCGCTGATCACCCCAGATGCCGAACAGCACCGAGGTTGTCACCGCTGTCACCGAAGCCAGCACCAGCACCAGTGCGAAAGCCGGCTTTGACAGGCCGATCCGGTCAATCGCGATCAGGGATTGGTAGGGGTAGAGTGAGGCGTTGTGCAACCCAAGCAGCAGCAGAGCCGCCCCGATCAGGCGCAGCGTGGGGTGGCGGATCACGATGGAAAGCGAGGACAAGGCGGGGTTCCGGGTATTGGACGGGCCATGGCTAACCCTGGGTTTGGGGGAAGTCCAGCCGGGGCGGTTGCGGCGGTGGGGCTTGTCTTTGCGCGCCGGCAGTGCCGCGCGGTGCGTGGGGCCTGGATCAAGTCCAGCGGGTGGCAAGGATGGGCGGCGTTTTTTCTGGCCTTGCCATGAAGGGCTGTTGGGCCTTCTGGCACCGAGTGGCAGCGACGCGCGGGGCCGGTTGCGCGTATTGGCTACAAATATCCGGCTGCAAGGTCCGGCGGCTTGGCTGCGGCCATCTTCCCAGCCGCGCGGGTTTGGTTCGGGCCTGCGATGCCGCAGACTGGTCCTCGGCTCAGGGCAGGATCTTGCCCGGATTCATGCGGTTGTCCGGGTCCAGCGCCGCCTTCAGGGCGCGCATGACGTCCAGCGCCACCGGGTCTTTGCGCCGGGCCATCGAGTTGCGTTTGGACAGGCCGACGCCGTGTTCGGCGGAGAAGGAACCGCCAAGGTCCTGAACCACGTCTTCGACGGCAGAAACCACCGCGTCGTGCAGGGCGGGGTCGTCGCGGCTGGGGAAGACGGTGAAATGCACGTTGCCATCGCCCAGATGCGCGACTGACAAGGTGTCCGCCCCGGCATCCAGAGCGGGCAGGC
>JBIHZO010000315.1:0-4428 GCA_044231405.1 Cypionkella sp.
TTGGGGCCGGGTTGGCGGTCAGCAGTCCTGTCAACATATGGTCGCCCGAGATACGATTGCGCAGCGCGGCAACCGATTGTGCAAGCGCCGCGCGGTCACGGACCAATTGCTCTTCGATATCGCAGGGAGATTGTTTAGGCAGTGTCATCTGGTTTCACCATGGATTTAAGCGCCGCAAGGTCGCGGCCAATATTCGCAAAGCTGCGGGTGGGTTTCAGGTGAGCTGGGGACAGAAGGTGAAGTCCCCACCGCACGAAGCCGTAAGCCAGCAGCAAAAG
Source organism: Cypionkella sp. (assembly GCA_044231405.1). Classification (GTDB taxonomy): domain Bacteria; phylum Pseudomonadota; class Alphaproteobacteria; order Rhodobacterales; family Rhodobacteraceae; genus Cypionkella. The sequence goes on from JBIHZO010000315.1 coordinate 279, forward strand.
CAGCGCCCCGATGATCAGTGCCGCAACTGCGGGGGACAGACCAAGGGCGATCAGGCCCGCCACGCCTGCCCCCGCCAGAACGTTCATCGCGGTGATCCCAAGAACCACCGCGACGACGAGTTGCACCAAAGCCATGGCGATGCCGCGGATCCGCTGCTCTGCCTCAGCCCGCGCCAGCGCGATTTCCCCACGCAGCAAGCGGGTGACTGCGGACAGCACCTCGACAAACAAGGTCGCAGTGCCGTTTGCTGCGCGGCCATCTGTTGCGCGATGGTGCGGCCCGCTCATCCGCGCGGGCCTTTGCGGGCCGAGGCCTGCAAGAATCGCGCCAAGGCGAATCCGGCCACCGCAGCGCCGGCGGCAAATGCACCCGGATGGCGGCGGGCATAGGCTTGAGTGCTGCTGACCAGATCGGACAGGCTGCCGCCGCGCAACCGATCCGTCATGTCCGACACGCCACCCGCCACGGCGTCGATCACACGGGCCGAGGCATGGCGCGACCCCTCTGCTGCGTCGTGCAGAGCAGCGGCCAGTCGGTCGCCGCCATCGGCAAGGCCCGCCTTGGCGCTGGCAACCGAGGCGCTGGCGGCGTCACGCAGATCATCGTAGCCTTCCGATGCCTGATCCACCGCATCGGCCGCCTGCGCTTTCATGTCGCGCACCACGCCGCGGCCCAGATTTTTGGCGTCATCATACGCCACAGCGGTGGCCCGCGCCGCCTTGTCAGCGGCCTGATGTGCTGCATCGTCGGCTTTTGCGAGCGTATCTTTGAATTTTTCTGAGGTCATGGTTTTCTCCTGTTGAGCATGGCTGCTCTGTCGTCCGGGAAGGCCGGGCGTCAAAATTGCCAATCGGGGTTTCAGTCTTGCGGGCGCTACTGCCCGCTGAAGACGCGGTCCAAAGTCATCATCGTGCGGATTGACCCTTCTGCGACATCACATGTCTGCTCAACGCGGCCCGGCTCACTTCGGTTCCCGTGACCCGCAAAAATTAATCCGAAAGAAACTTCGGAACCAAATGGCCAACAGCGGGTTTGCCTCGCATGGACCTCGTGGCGCAGCCGTCGCCCCTACAGGAGATACAAGTCATGTTGAATTGGGCACTCACCTTCCTTGTGGTCGCCTTGATAGCCGCCGCCCTAGGGTTTGGCGGTATCGCAGGCACCTCCGCTGGAATCGCCAAAATCCTGTTCTTTGTTTTCATCGCGCTGTTCGTGCTGTCGATGGTGATGCGCGCGCTGAAGGGCCGCCCTCCCATGTAACCCGCCCCCGATTGCCTTCCCGACCCCTGTCTTTGTCCCGACAGGCAACTCACGGCCGCAGGTTCGCCCTGCGGCCGCTTTTCATTTGGCCCTTCAATCAAGACTGACGCAGCAGCAGCATTGCAAATGCTTTTGTTTCAGCAGATCACTCGAATCTAAGGCGTTTAGAGTGACATCGGATCAGGTTGGGGCGCGAAATGCTGGATAAAACAGATATCCCAACGGCGGTCCTTCCCGCTGAAGAACCTGCGGCGCAGGATTTCCTGACAGGCTTGGCCGATTTGACCCTCAAAAAGCGCGGGCCGCTGTTTCAGCTTGTGTTCGGGTCAGCCGCCTTTTGCGCTGCTCTTTATCTGCGCTTCGTGGTTGACGAAAGCCTGCCGCCCGGATTTCCGTTCCTGACCTTTTTTCCAGCCGTCTTGTTGACCGCCTTCTTTGCCAGCGTGCGCGCAGGCGTGGGCGTGGCCACAGCGGGTGGGCTGGCGGCATGGTTCTTCTTCGTGGCCCCAGTGTATTCCTTCATGCTGACACCAGACTCTGCCACCGCGATGATCTTCTACACACTGATTGTTGCGACCGAACTGCTGTTGATCAGCGTGATGAATCTGGCCCTTCTGCGGCTGCGCAAATCAGAGCAGCGCAGCGCCGATCTGGCGAAATCACGGTCTCTGATGTTTTCCGAATTACAGCATCGGGTGTCGAACAATCTGGCCGTTGTAGCGGCGTTGTTGCGGTTGCAGGCGGGGCGGTCCAAAGACCCACAGGCGAAACAAATGCTGTCGGACGCACAGGTACGCGTCAACACGATTGCGCGGTTGCAGCGGCGGTTGCATTCGCCAAATCTGCAGTCAGTCGCGGTGGACGATTTTATCCATGACATGGCCGAAGACACCATTCGGGTCGCGGGGGCCGGGGCCGGGGTCAAGCTTCATTTCGATCTACAGCCAGTGCACGTGCCGCATGAGAAAGCGGTTCCCTTGGGGCTGATCGTCAGCGAGCTTTTGATGAACGCGGTGGAACACAGCCTCGGCGCTGGCGTCGGTGCCATTCACATTGTGTTAAGCAAAGCCGAAAACGCACAGACCGTCACATTAGAGGTGCAGGATTCCGGTCGGGGTCTGTCAAAGGATTTTGACATTGCCCAATCCAAAAGCCTTGGCCTGAGCATAGCCCGGCAGTTTGCCTTGCAGCTGGCGGGCGAATTGACGCTGACAAATGGTCCGAAAGGCGGCACCTTGGCGCGTCTGGAATTTGAGAGTTGATCAGGCGTTTGCGGCAGGCAGTTTCGGCTTGGCGCGGGCCGGCTTCTTGCGCTCAGCAGGCAGGGGCGCCGCGGCTGCGTCGCTGAACGCGGCGACCATCGCGGCCTCGGCATCCGTCACCACGAAGTCGGCACCAATCGCTTCGGCTTCGCGCCGCTTGGCTGGATCAACGGCAAAAATGCGGTTTGCGCTGTCTTCGCCCTCCGCCATTTCCGTTGGCATCTGCCAGATCACCACCCCCACTCGCAAATGCGGAGCGGCGCGTTTGATGCGGCGGATGTGCAGAAATGACGCCCGCGACGGGTTGGGATCAAGGAAGTTCAGGATCAGACACTGCGCGCTGCTGTCCTTCAGGTCCGCTAACCGCGACGGCGCCAGATCGGCATGCGACAGCTGCGTCACCTCGGCGCCGTCGGCTGTCATGATCTGGCCCAGCATCACGGCTGCCACATCATCCAGACGGCTGCGCCCCCCCATCGAAATCACATGGTAGCCCAACCCATCCAGTGCCGCGTTGGTCATCGGCCCGGTGGCATCAGACAACTCAACGACGGGCTCTGACCCAAGGTTTTGCGCCTCGATCAGTTCTTCCTGCGCCACCTCTGCCAGATCGCGCACCAGATTTGCCGCAACTTGGGCCAGCAGTTCTTCTTGCACATGGGTCAGCACACCGCGGTCGTAATCATCCTGCGCCAGCAACAGTGCTGGAATGCCAACATCGCGGTAGTACTCGGCCAGATACGTTTCCTCCAGCGCCTCAATGGCGCGCGAGGTTGTTTCGACGGAGTCCCCTGCCAAAAGGCGCTGATACAAACGCGCATGGGGCGACAGAACCGGCTCGTCTCCGAACAGAATGTCAAAGAGTTCAAACTGTGGGATGTGGCGGCCCAACACAACAAGACACACGGTCAAGGGCGTCGACAAGACAAGCCCCAGCGGCCCCCAGATCCATGTCCAGAAGATCGCCGAGATGATGATGGCAAGCGGCGAAACCCCGGTGCGCGACCCGTAGAGCCACGGCTCGATGATGTTTGACGTAACCATTTCGATGCTGGCAAACAAAACCGCTGTCCAGATCAACATCGACCAGTCGGGTGACACCGCGAAGGCCAGAAACATCGGGAAAATAGCTGCCAGAACTGAACCGACATAGGGCACAAATCGCAAGACCAATGTCAAAAGCCCCCACAGCAAGGCGTTTGGCACTCCGATGGCCCACAGCCCGATGCCGATGGGCACGGCATAAATCACATTCACCAGCAGTTGGGTGACCAGATAATTCGCCACCCGCGTGCCAGCATCTTCCAGCATTTGCGTGGTGCGATGCAGATCGTTTGATCCGACCAGCCTTATGAAACGGTCGCGCAACTCCTCACGCTCCAGCAACATGAAAATCACCACCACGATCACCAGACCCGAGGTGGCCACGGGACCGATCAGCGGCAGCACAAGGTCTTGCAGCATCTGCACGGCGCTGCGGCGCTCGACCACTTCAACTGCCATCGGAGCCGCCGGGCCAGCAGCATCTACCTGCGTCACCGTCGCGCCAATTTCCGCATTGATCGCAGCCACCATGCCAGTGATCCGCGAGACAATTCCATTGCCGTCGCCCGCAGCCTGCAGATCA
>JBIHZO010000316.1:0-4422 GCA_044231405.1 Cypionkella sp.
GGACAAGGACGCGGGCGAACTGGCGGAAACCCTGGCAGATACCCTGACCACCATGGCCCGCGCCCTCAACCTGCAACGGCTGGGGGCTGCGGTGGGGCCGGGCGATCTGGATGTCAGTGTCGCACTGCGCACCGGGCCGAACAAGAACGCGCTGACCACAATGCCCGCCTCGTCGGTGCCGCGCCTGATCCCGGATGATCAGGTGCATATTCTGGCGCAGAACCACATGGATCAGCCGGTCGACGTGAACGTCCTTTACATCGCCGCCGATTATTCGATCAGCCATTGGTTCGCAGGTCGCCTGAACCCCGGCGACACGCTGAAGGAAGGCCTGTTCAAGATCAGCGACGCTGTGCTGGGTGCCGAACGCATGGTGGTGGTGTTGACCCCGGCCCAAGCCCAAACCCCGGTGGAAGACCTGTCCTTTCTGGCGCAGGACAGTCTGGTTCTGTCGCGAAGCCTGCGCGGCACCCCCGGCCTGACCGCTGCTTTGGAAGAGGCTGGGTTCGGGTCGACAACCCGCAGCGCCACCGCGCTGGACGACGGCACCGCCAGCGGACCCGCACCGGGCATCGTGCAGATGGAACTGCGGACGGTGCCCGCGAACTGATCGGCCCGGCATTCATCTTGGTTCAAATATGAAATGCAAGACGCGGCAAGGTTTCCCCTGCCGCGTCTTCATGACCTGCCGGATGGCTTACAGCACTTCCGACATCTTCACCACGCGGCCCTCGGCCACCGATTTCACCGCCGCATCGGCCAAAGCCAAGGCGATCAGGCCGTCTTCGCCCGTCGGTTCCGCGCGGCCTTTGCCACCCATTGCCGCGATGAATTGCGCGATTTCGGCGGCGTAGGCGTCAAGGTAGCGCGTCATGAAGAAGTCGTGCAGCGGTGGGCGGGTGTAGCCTGCAGCCGTGGCGACCTCAATCGACACCGGGCGCTGGTTTTCCGCCGAAACCGCCCCCAGCGACCCATGCACTTCGACGCGCTGGTCATAGCCATAGGTGGCACGGCGCGAGTTCGAAATCATCGCCTGCTTGCCGCTGGCGGTTTTCAGCAGCACCTGCACCGAGTCAAAATCCCCCGCCACACCGATCGCCGGATCAACCAGAACCGCCGCTGTGGCCACCACTTCGGCAATCTCTTCGCCCAGCATGAACCGCGCCATGTCGAAATCATGGATCGTCATGTCGCGGAAAATCCCGCCCGAGCGTTTGATGTAATCCACCGGCGGTGCGCCCGGATCGCGGGACGTGATCACGACCATCTCCACCTCGCCAATCGTGCCCCGGTCGATCTCGGCGCGCACCGCCCTGAAATGCGGATCAAAGCGGCGGTTGAAGCCGACCATCAGCGTGCCCTTGTGGGCGCGCACCACCTCAAGGCAGGCCTTCACGCGGGACAGCGACAGATCAATCGGCTTTTCGCAGAACACGGCCTTGCCGGCCTTGACGAATGCCTCGATCAGATCGGCATGGGTGTCGGTGGGGGTGCAGATCACCACCGCGTCTATGTCTTTGGCGGCCAGAATGGCCTCGATCGAGCGCACTTCGCAGCCGTATTGACCGGCAATCGCCTGCGCCGCCGGGGCCATCGCATCAGCCACAGCCACAAGCTGAGCGCCCGCATCACCGTTGATCGCGCGTGCATGCACTTTGCCGATGCGACCCGCACCCAAAAGCCCGAATTTAACAGTCATGTCGTATCCTTTCTTGGGCATAAGCCCCTCGGAACCGGCCCCAAGCCATCGGTGAAACCGTTGCCGATGCCAGTTGCCACCTGTTGCAACGCGACGCAAGCGCGCAGCGATGCGGCCGCCGCGGAAAACCGCAAGACGGTCGCCAATCTGCAACGATGCAGTGACCGCGCCTTGCAGGCGGGTGGCGCGCCAGGATCGCGGCTATTCCTGCGACCGCAGCACCTGCGCCGGGCGCCCGGCCAAGGGCCGCAGCACAAAGATCAGGCTGGCCAGCAAGGTCGCCCCGATGCCACCCAGAATGATGGCCAAGGCCGACCCGGCCTCGAACGCGTAGTCGGCATCCATCACAAAGGTCATCACCGCCCAGCCCGCCAAGCCCCCCGCAACAATCGCCACAATCCCCGCCGCCGCCCCCATCATCGCCGCCCGCAGGGCAAAGCTGGCCAGAATCCGCCCGCGCGACGCGCCCAGAACCTTCAGCACCGCCGCCTCATAGACCCGCGCCCGTTCGCCCGAGGCCGCCGCCCCGATCAACACGACAAACCCGGTGATCAGCGTCGCCATCGCCGCCAGAGTGGTGGCCTGCGCAATCGCGCCCAGCGCCTCTGTCACCCGGCCAATCGCGGCCTTGACGCCAATCGCCGTGATGTTCGGATAGGCCTGCGCCAATTCACGCAGGATGCCTGCCTCGGCGGTGCCTTCCGAATAGACCGTTGCGATGTGGCTGTGTGGCGCACCCGCCACCGCCGCCGCGTTCAGGGTCAGGACAAAACCCATCCCGGCGTTGGAAAAATCCACCGTGCGGAAACTGGTGATCTCGGCCTCAATATCGCGGCCCAGAATGTTCAGCGTCAGCCGGTCGCCCAGCTTCAGCCCCATCTCTTCGGCCTCTTCCGCCGCGAAAGACATCTGCGGCGGGCCGTCATAGCCCACCGGCCACCAGGTCCCCGCCGTCACTTTGGCGTTGTCTGGTTTGGCATCGGCATAGGTCACGCCGCGATCTCCGCGCAGGACCCAATGATCGCCCGCCACCTCGCGCGCGTCCAAGCCGTTGATCTTGCTGATCACCCCACGCAGCATGGGCGCGGATTCCACTTTGGACACCGCCGGATTGGCGGCCAGTTTTTCACGGAACCCGTCAATCTGATCGGGTTGAATATCGACAAAGAAGTAGGACGGCGCGCGCGCAGGCAGGTCGCGTTCAATCGAGGCACGCAGATTGGCGTCGATCTGCCCCACCGCCGCCAGCACCGACAGCCCCAACCCCAAAGCCAGCACCACCTGCATGGTTTCCGCCCGTGGCGCGCCGATCGACGCCAGCGCCAGCCGCAACGCCACCCGGCCCCGCAGCGCGTCACTGCGCGCCACGCGCCGCGCCAGCCGCGCCAATCCCCCCGCCGATACCGCCAGCACCAGAAGCGCCGCCACCACGCCGCCCGCCGTGCCCAGCGCCAGCACTGCGGTGCCCGAAAGACAGACCGCGCCGCCAATCAACAGGCCCGCCAAAACCAGCAACGCCACGACATAGCGCTTGCGCGGCAAGCCACCGGTCAACCCGCCCCGGTAGAGCGCCGCCGCCCGCACGCCTTCGCTGCGCGCCAAAGGCCACAGCGCAAACAGGAACGCCGAGGTCACGCCGTAAAACGCCGCCTCTGCCACCGGGCGCGGATAGAAACCCACCTCTGCCGGGAACGGCAAAGCCGCCTCAATCGGACCCGCCAGCGCAATCGGCAGTCCGACCCCCAGCAACAGGCCCAGCCCGACCCCGATTGCCACCAGCACTGCAATCTGCAACAGATAGGCCTGAAATATCAGCCCCCCCGTCGCCCCCAAAGTGCGCAGGGTGGCGATGGTGGAAATCTTCGCCTCCAGATAGGACCGCACCGCCGCCGCCACGCCGACACCGCCCACAGCCAGCCCCGCCAGACCCACCAGCACCAGAAACGCGCCGATGCGTTCGACGAAACGTTCCACGCCGGGGGCCGCGCGGCGGCTGTCGCTCCACCGCAGCCCGGTCGCACCGAACCGTGCCTCGGCCCGAGACTCCAGCGCCGCCAGATCTGCGCCGTCGGGCAGGTCCATGCGGTAGGAACTGTCAAATAGGGTGCCCGGCTCCAACAGCCCCGCTTGCGCCAGATCCGCCGTCCGCACCACGGTGCGCGGGGCCAGAGCAAAGCCGCCGGTGGCCGAATCCGGTTCGCGCAGCAGTCGCGCTGTCAGCACAAACTCCTGCACCCCCAGTTTGAACCGCCCGCCCAAGGCCAGCCCCAACTGATCGGCCAGAACCCCGTCCATCACGGCACCGGGCAACCCATCCGCACCCTGCAAAACTGCCGGGAAAGCCCCACCTTCAACGTCAACAGACCCCAGCAGCGGATAGGCGTCATCCACAGCCTTGACCTGCGTCAGCACATGTTGGTCGCCCACCACCACCATCGACCGGAAGTCAACGATTTCAGATACCTGTGTCGAAATCTCCTCCAGGTAAGCCCGCTCTTCCGCGCTTGCAAAGCGATAGGTGAACTCCACCTGAGCGTCACCGCCCAGCAACACCGCGCCCTGATCGGTCAGCCCGGCACCGATGGCAGAGCGCACTATGCCCACGCCCGCTATCGCCGCCACGCCCAGCGACAGGCAGGCCAGAAACACCGCGAACCCGCGCAAGCCACCGCGCAACTCACGCCGCGCAATGCGCCACGCCAGACCCAAACTCACACCGCACC
>JBIHZO010000317.1:0-4420 GCA_044231405.1 Cypionkella sp.
ACGGGCATCGGCGTGACCTGCGATATCACGCCCAGCCCCACGCCCGCCACAACGCCACCCCAAAGCGCCCCTGCCACAAAGTTACGGATCAACTGCGCCTCCACCCTATCAATAGCGTCACTTGCCCTTGACGCCCCTTGGCCGCTAGGCCCATCTAGTCCCTGTATAAACCGAAACCGCCTGCGCCTTCATCCCCTTTCCGCCCGGACCCTGCAAGATGCTCCTGTTGATCGATAACTATGACAGCTTCACCTACAACCTTGTCCATTATCTGGGCGAGTTGGGTGCCGATGTGCGCGTGGTGCGCAATGACGCCATGTCGGTGCAGGACGCACTGGCCCTGCGGCCCGAATTGATCGTGCTGTCGCCCGGCCCCTGTGATCCGGCATCCGCGGGCATCTGCGTGCCGCTGACAAAGGCCGCCGCCATGGCCGATGTCCCGTTGCTGGGGGTCTGCCTTGGGCATCAGACCATCGGTGAAGCCTTTGGCGGCCGCGTGATCCGCTGCCACGAGATCGTGCATGGCAAGATGGGCGCGATGCACCATCAGGGCGGTGGCATGTTCCGCGACCTGCCCTCCCCCTTTGCCGCGACAAGGTATCACTCGCTGGTGGTGGAACGGGAAACCCTGCCCGCTTGCCTTGAGGTGACCGCATGGCTGGAGGATGGCACCATCATGGGTCTGCGCCACCGCGAAAAGCTGATCGAGGGCGTGCAATTCCACCCCGAGTCCATCGCCTCGGAACACGGCCACCAACTGCTGAGCAATTTCCTCGACTCCGCCCGCGCCCGTTCTGTCAACGGCAACGTGCCCGCATGAGCGATATTCTCAAACCCCTGATCGGCGTCGCTGCCACCCGGCCCCTGACGCGGACCGAGGCCGAAGCCGCCTTCGGCGCGCTGTTCGAAGGCGCGGCCACCCCGGCGCAAGTCGGCGGCTTTCTGATGGCACTGCGGGTGCGTGGCGAAACCGTGGATGAATACGCCGCCGCAGCCTCGGTGATGCGCTCCAAATGCCACGCCGTGCGCGCACCTGCGGGGGCCATGGACATCGTCGGCACCGGCGGCGATGGCAAGGGCACTCTGAACATTTCAACCGCCACCGCCTTTGTCGTGGCTGGCGCAGGGGTGGTGGTGGCCAAGCATGGCAACCGCAACCTGTCATCCAAATCTGGTGCCGCCGACGCGCTGACGGAAATGGGGTTGAACGTCATGGTTGGCCCCGATGTGGTGGAAACCTGCCTGACACAAGCCGGGATCGGCTTCATGATGGCGCCCATGCACCACCCCGCCACCCGCCATGTCATGCCAGTGCGTGCTGAACTGGGCACGCGCACGATCTTCAACATCCTTGGCCCGCTGACCAATCCGGCAGGGGTCAAGCGTCAATTGACCGGCGCATTTTCGCCCGCCCTGATCCGTCCGATGGCCGAAACCCTGCTGGCCCTTGGGTCAGAAAAAGCGTGGCTGGTGCATGGTGGCGACGGATCGGATGAAATCTCCATCGCGGCCCCCACCGCAGTTGCCGCCCTTGAGAACGGCGCTGTGCGCGAATTCACCCTGCATCCCGAAGACGCGGGCCTGCCGGTCTATCCGTTCGAGGCGATCATGGGCGGCACCCCGTCCGAAAACGCCATCGCCTTTCGCGCGCTGCTGGAGGGGGCGAAGGGCGGCTTCCGCGACGCCGTGTTGCTGAATGCCGCTGCGGCCCTGATGGTGGCTGACAAGACCACCAACCTGAAGCAAGGCGTGGAAATGGCAGCCCATTCCATCGACTCCGGGGCCGCGAAAGCCAAGATCGAGGCGTTGAAGCGTCTGACCAATCCCTGACAAATGCCGCCCCGCTTCATTTGTCGCCAGATATTCCACGGGGGTCCGGGCAAATATTTTCCAAGCAAATGCGTTGCTTGGAGTGAAACCCCCGGTTCGCCGCCAGCCGAAAGTGCCGCCCATGACCACGATCCTAGACCGCATCAAAGCCTACAAGCTGGACGAAATCGCCGACCGTAAAGTGCGGCACCCGTTGCCTGAGGTCGAAGAGGCCGCCCGTGCTGCCCCCGCCCCGCGCGGCTTTGCCCGGGCGCTGGCCGAGGCTGCGGTGACGGGCTACGGCCTGATTGCCGAAATCAAGAAGGCCAGCCCCTCAAAAGGCCTGATCCGCGCCGATTTCGATCCACCCGCATTGGCACTGGCCTACGAGGCCGGCGGAGCCACCTGCCTGTCGGTGCTGACCGACGGGCCGTCTTTTCAGGGTGACGACGCTTATCTGACCGCCGCACATGCCGCCACCAGGCTGCCCTGCCTGCGCAAGGACTTCATGTATGACACCTATCAGGTCGCCGAGGCGCGCGCCCTGCATGCCGATTGCATCCTGATCATCATGGCCTCTGTTTCCGACGCCCAAGCCGCAGAGCTTGAGGCGGCGGCGACCGAACACGGCATGGACGTGCTGATCGAAGTGCATGACTTGGCGGAATTGGAGCGTGCGGGCGCGTTGAAATCGCCGCTGATCGGCATCAACAACCGCAACCTGCACACCTTTGACATCACGCTGCAAACCACACGCGATCTGGCCCGGCAAGTGCCCGAAGACCGACTGATCATATCGGAATCCGGCCTCTTCACCCCCGCCGATCTGGCCGATGTGGCGGCTTATGGCGCGCGTTGTTTCCTGATCGGGGAATCCCTGATGCGGCAAGCGGACGTCACCGCCGCCACCCGCGCCATTCTGGCCCGTCCCCTGACGTCGGAGGGCGGCGCATGAGCGGCCTCACCCATTTCGACGATCAGGGTCAGGCGCATATGGTCGATGTCTCGGCCAAGCCGGTGACGGACCGGGTGGCAGTGGCACGCGGTGCGGTCAAGATGTCCCCCGAAACGCTGGCCCTGATCACCGAAGGCCGGGCGAAAAAGGGCGACGTGCTGGGCGTGGCCCGTTTGGCGGGCATCATGGCCGCCAAGAAAACCGCCGACCTGATCCCGCTGTGCCATCCGCTGCCCATCACCAAAGTCGCGCTGGAACTGCGCCCCGACCCGGACCTGCCCGGAATCGTGGTTGAGGCCACTGTGAAGACCGGCGGTCAGACCGGGGTCGAGATGGAGGCGCTGACGGCAGTGTCCGTTGCCTGCCTGACCATCTACGATATGGTGAAGGCGGTTGAGAAATCCATGTCCATCGAAGGTATCCGCCTGATCCTGAAAGATGGCGGCAAATCAGGCCGTTATGAGGCGCAGTGATGATCACGGTTGAAGAGGCCCTTGCCCGCTGCCTGGCGCTTGCCACGCCTTTGGACACCGAAACCGTGCCCCTGCGCCAAGCCGCTGGACGGTATATGAACGGCTCGGCCATAGCCCGGCTGACGCAACCGCCCTTCGCCGCTTCGGCCATGGATGGCTATGCCTTGGGGTCCGCGGCGGGCGTTGGCGCGCAGTTCACGGTGATCGGTGAGGCAGGCGCGGGCCACGCCTTTGAAGACCGCCTTGCCTCCGATCAGGCCATCCGCATCTTCACCGGCGCCCCTCTGCCCGAGGGTGCAGTCACGATTGTCATTCAAGAAGACGTTTCGGTCAGCGGCACCCAGATCACGCTGAACGCCGCCGCCAAAATGGGCGACAACATCCGCCCCAAGGGTCAGGATTTCCTGCAAGGTCAAAGCCTTGGCCCTCGACTGCTGCGCCCGAATGATCTGGCCCTGCTGGCCGCGATGAACGTCCCGCAGGTGTGCGTGACCCGCCGCCCCATCGTGGCGCTGATCGCCACGGGCGATGAATTGGTGATGCCCGGAGACGTACCCGGCCCTGACCAGATCATCGCGTCGAACACTTTTGCCCTTGCCGCAATGATAGAGGCGGCGGGCGGCGAGGCGCGGATGCTGCCCATTGCCCGCGACACCGAGGCCGATCTGCGCACCGTCTTTGGTTTGACGGCCGGCGCCGATCTGATCGTCAGCATCGGCGGCGCATCGGTGGGCGACCACGATCTGGTGGGCAAGGTTGCCGAGAGTCTGGGGCTGGAGCGCGCCTTCTGGAAAATCGCCATGCGTCCGGGCAAGCCATTGATGGCAGGACGCATTCTCGGCGTGCCAATGCTCGGCCTGCCCGGCAATCCGGTGTCAGCCATTGTCTGTGGGCATTTGTTTCTGCTGCCGATGCTGCGGGCCATGCTGGGACGTGCCGATTGCGCCCCGCCGATTTTGCGCGCGCGTCTGGGCACCGATTTGCCCGCAAATGGCCCTCGCACCCATTACATGCGCGCGCGGTTGGCCGATGGGGTGCTTGCGCCGTTTGACCGGCAGGATTCTGCGCTGCTGTCGATCCTGACCGAAGCGAATGCGCTGCTGATCCGACCGATGGGGGATCTGGCCCGGGGCGCGGGTGATCCGGTGGACTACATCGCGATCTGACGAAAGCTATGGCTTGA
>JBIHZO010000319.1:0-4413 GCA_044231405.1 Cypionkella sp.
TTCCCCGGTGAAAAAGCCAGTCGCTAGCGAAACGCCGCGCTGCGCCCCCCCGCATGCAAACAGGGCCGGGGAGGAACCATGCCAGGGGGGGCGTGCCAAGCTGTAATTCTATTTAACCCCTGCGCCATAGTGAGCACAGTTTTGCTGATCGAGCCCGCTGAACAAAGAAGATGTCAAACTGCCTCAGCACAAAGCCTTGCGTCTCTTGCATCGCATCACGGGTACACATTGAATGCACTACAAGGATTGTGTGGATCTAGAAGTATTATTGGAACAAAATGAATCGTTTGCAGTTGGAAGATAGCAAACGAGCTATCGCTGGAAGTTGGTGACGGGAGGATTGGGTGACATCGACTTCCGCTTCGATACTCCGGTGATAAATGCCGACTGAAGACGCAAGCTCCAGACTGCTGCCCGCCTGATCGCGGGCCTTCGAGGTCCCCACGGGACGCGGGTCCGATGATGCCGTGCTCAGGACTGATGCCGATCACATCGAGCACGCCAATGAGATGGGCAAGTCGGAATTGCATTGAACCAGCATCATGTTGGCGGCCACCGCGCCGACCACGGACCGAAGCATGCACCCGGGTCGACCTCAGCCGAAGGCACACGTGAAAGCAGGATGGCTTAGAGTGAAGAGTCGACGAAGACCGCACACCCAGCAGCAGATGTCGTATGCCGAAAAAGCCTTGACTGATACGCCCCTGTTACCGAAGTCCAGAGCCTAGGTCAGCACCCCGCTCGTGGCGATGGCAAATTGCACGCCCATGTAAGTCAGGGTCGGCGCGCCGGTGTCGTCATTGGTCACCAGTTGCCAGTTGACATGGGTGCCGCGCTGAAAGCCGATGCCGCAGGCAACTTAGCGGCTTGCCTTTCGGCGTGCCGGTGATCAACCAATCCAAACTTGGCGCAGTGGAAAACAAAACAGCAATTGTGCCAGCGCTGTTGGGGGCGTTGACCGTATGCCTACGCTTACCGCCGCAGGATCATTTCGGGCCGTAGTCGGGCCGCTTAATCTGCGCGGGGTTGCCCGCGACCATCACCTGCGCCTCAACATCTTTGATTACGATGGCCCCGGCGGCGACCACGGCGCCCGCGCCGATGGCGATCCCATCTATCAAGACTGCGCCACTGCCAATGATGACGCCCGCGCCGATGCGGCAGTTGCCGGAAATGATGGCCCCGGGATGAAGGGTGGCATAGCGCCCGATGGTGCTGTGATGCCCGATGGACGCCCGGCGCCCGATGCGAACATGGTCTTCAATTTCCGTGAAGCCCGCCAACACCACGCCCGCATCAATCGCGACGCCCGCCCCCAGGGTGCTGCGCCGCGACACAACAGCACTGTTGTGTACAAGGGTGGCAAAGCCAAATCCGCGCCCCGCCATGTTTTCAATCCACGCCGCGCGTTTTGTCGTGGCCAAGGCGCAGATCAGATCGTGGCTGTGGGCCATGTCGTCGATCGCATCGGACCAAAAGATGGGGCGGCCCAAAATCTGTTCCGCACATCGGGCCGGGTTGATGTTTTCCACACAGCCTGCGATTTCAAGGCCGGGCGTGCCCTCAAAACTGTCGATGAACACAGCCGCGTAGGGGGTGGTCCCAAGGATCAGGACAGGTTTCATGGCACGCCCCCTGACGGGGCACACAGTGCGCGCAGGGCATGGGATAGGTCGTCGATCGAGTGTGTTTGCAGCAAATGGGTCTCTATCGTGGTGCGGCAGGCGGCCAGCATGGCGGCCCGTGCGGTTTCGTTCTGGGCAAGGTAGGCGATGTCGCGGGCAAACTGGGGCGTGGCTTCCAGATAATCGATGCCCGGGCGCAGCGGGTGCGGCACGGACAGGGGTTCGCTGGCCACAACGGCCCCATTCGCCGTGGCCAGATACCAGCGCATCCATGGCGTGTCCCAGACATATTGGTGCATGTGCAGCACGATCTTGGCCCGGTTCACCATGTCGGTGCGCGCCGGCCCCCAAAGGGGCGATGTGGGCTGATGCACCGTCAGCCCAAGCGCGCGCAACTGGCCCGTCAACTGCGCCAAGGCAGTTTTGCGCCGCCGGTTTTTCACCGATCCGACAAACAGCACGTCAATGTCGCGGGGCCGCCCGTGATCCTGTCCAAAGATGGGCTGTTGGCCGATGGGCAGAAATTGCGAAGGGATCGCCCATG
This sequence comes from Cypionkella sp., assembly GCA_044231405.1. Classification (GTDB taxonomy): domain Bacteria; phylum Pseudomonadota; class Alphaproteobacteria; order Rhodobacterales; family Rhodobacteraceae; genus Cypionkella. The sequence goes on from JBIHZO010000319.1 coordinate 2,170, forward strand.
CGGCCAACTGTAGCCGTTTTTGTTCGGTGCTGACAAAGATCGCGTCCAGCCAGCCCAAATCCCGCCCGCGCAAGACAAAGGCCCCGCTGTCGATCAAAAACCGCAAACTATGTGCGCCCACTCCGGCCCGCAGATACAGGGCCAGCCCGAAATCCAGCGGAAAGGACAACACCCGCATAAAGGGCCTTGCCCAGGTCCGCCCCGTGCGCAGGGCGCTAAGGGATGTGGCGATACGCATCAAGGGCAGGGTCATCTGCGGCGGGGGCAGGGGTTCAAACAACCAAGCCCCCACTCGGGGGCGGTGCTGCGGGTGGGTGCGTTCAATCTGCCCGATCGTGCGCCTGCACCCCGAGGGCTGGCCCAACAGCAGCACCACATCCCCGTGCAGAACTGCTGGATCACCATCGTTGTAGGCATGCGCGTCCAGACCATTGCGGCGCAACCCGTTTACGACCGAATTTGGCAGGTCATTCTTGGCGTCGGGTTTACGCATCACCAAGCTGATGCGTGGCGCAATGGGGAGTGTCATCTTGGGCGCAGCCCCAAAACTTGACGGGCTTCAACTATAGCTGCCAAGGGGCGGCCTGCCAAACGGGCGGACTCAGCGCTGTGGGCTGCCATTTGGCCGTTACTGGCCAAGGCGAGAGATCCAGGCAGGCGAAAGTTATCTTCCAGCCCCGTTCGCAGCCCCTGCGCCAAAGCCAGAGCCAAAAGATGCGCGCGCCCCTGCGCAGATCCAATGCCCCCAAGGCTGACGATGGCCCCCTGTGGCAGGCTGGCCATGATCGCGCCCACAGACAGCGCATCGGCTTGTGCACCCGCAACATTGCCCAAAATAACATTGACGAAATAGGGCGGTGTCACCAACCCTTCGGCAATCAGGATGTGCAGGAAATTGACCATGCCCAGATCGAAAACCTCAAGCTCGGGTTTGACCCCGGCATCTTGCATCGCGCGGGCCAAAACGCGGATTGTATCGGGGCTGTTGATGGACGGACCGCCCGCGAAATTCAACGATGACAGGGTCAGGGACGCCATGTCAGGCCGGATGTCCAACGGCAAATCCAGAACCGCGCGACGTTCGGCTACGGTTTGGCCGTGCCGCCCGCTAGTGGATGCGACAAGGATCATCTTTTCCGTCTGCGAGCAGCCACGCAACGCCGAAAAGAGTTCGCCGTAACGCGCAGGGTCATTGGTGGAAGCCCCCTGATCATCGCGCACGTGAAAATGACCCATTACCACGCCATGGGCAGCAGCGGTCTGAGCGTCTGCCAGAATTTCGGCGGTGGAATAGGGCACGGCGGGATTGCGCGCCTTGTCCGACACCGCGCCGGTAAATGCCAGATTGATCATAAATCCCTTGGGGGCAGTCTTCGGCAAGCCCGTCATGTGGCGGCCTGCCGCGTGGCGCACCAATCCTGCACGGCCGAAATGACGCGATCCTGATGCGCCTCAAGCCCATTCCACAGGGGCAGGCGCAAAAGGCACTGGGCGGCGCGGTTCGTGGCCCGCATATCACCCACACTGCGGCCAAAGCGCAGGCCCGCGGGCGACGAATGCAAGGGCACATAATGCGACACCGCAGCGATTCCCGCGCGCGACAGCCAGCCCCGCAGGTCGTGTCGCGCCTGTTCATCGGGCAGCATCAGGAAAAAGATATGCGCGTTGTGATCTGCATCTAAGGGCGGGTGGGGCAGGATGAAATGACCTGCCTGTTCAGCGCCGCGCAGCGCGCTGTGGTAGCGGTTCCACAATGCCAAACGGGCAGCATGGATCTGGCCCACCCGTTCCAGTTGCGAGCACAAAAACGCAGCAGTCAATTCGCTGATGATCTGTGATGACCCCAGATCTTGCCATGTATAGGCATCCACCGCCCCGCGTAGAAACCGGCCTCGATCGGTGCCCTTTTCGCGCAAAATCGCCGCGCGATCCGATAGGGCAGGATCGTTCACGACCAAAGCCCCGGCTTCGCCCGCGCTGATGTTTTTCGTGCCGTGAAAACTGAACGCGGATGTGGCGCCAAAACTGCCCGCCATTTTCCCGCTGCGCGACGCCCCATAGGCTTGGGCCGCGTCTTCTACGATGGCCAGACCATGCTGGCACGCCAGACCGCACAATGCGGTCATGTCGGCCACCACACCGGCGTAATGCACGACAAAAATCGCCCGTGTGCGCGGTGTGACCGCCGCCTCTACCGCGCGCGGGCAGATGTTTTGGGTGATGGGGTCCACATCCACGAATACT